>VYCX01000509.1:0-4395 GCA_009843725.1 Boseongicola sp. SB0675_bin_26 | reverse complement strand
CCCGTGTTCGTCGACCTTGGCGTGCACCCCGTGCACTTCGCGAGCATCATGAGCGTGAACCTGACGGTCGGGCTCGCGACGCCGCCAATGGGCCTTGTCCTGTTCGTGGCCTCTTCCGTCTCCGGCGAGCGGGTCGAGACCATAGCGAGATCCATACTCCCCTTCCTCGCCATCGAGATCGTGGTGATCTTCCTGATCACCTACATCCCGGCCATTTCCATGACGGTCCCCCGGTTGACCGGCTTCGTCCAATGACGTCATAGTCAGCAAATCCCAAGGAGGTATGAAAATGCTGAAACACCTGACAATCGCCGCATTCGTCGCGGCACTGTCCCTTGGCTCGGCCCTTACGGCCGCCGCCGACACCATCAAGCTGAGGGCCACGGCGAACTCGAACGAGAACGACGAGGACTATGACGGCCTCGTGGTCTTCAAGAACTTCGTCGAGCAGGCGTCGAACGGCGCGATCGAGGTCGAGCTGTTCATAGGCACGCAGCTCTGCTCCAACGGTTCGGAGTGCCTTGCCGGCGTCGCCGACGGCAACATCGACATCGTGATCCAGACCTCGGGCGGCACGGCCAACATCTTCCCGTTCGTGCAGGTCCTCGACCTGCCCTACCTGATGTCCGACGACCGCGTGGCCGAGGCGGTGCTCGCGAACGGATCCCCCTTCGTGCAAGCGATGCAGGACATGGTCGCCGAGACGTCCGATGGCGCCGTGCGCCTGATGACGATCGGAAACACCGGCGGCTGGCGCAATTTCGCCAACACCCAGCGGCGAGTCACGCAGCCTTCCGACATGGAAGGGCTGAAGATCCGCACGGTCGTCGCCGACCTGCCGCAGGAGCTCGTCAAGGCGCTCGGCGCATCGCCGACGCCGATTCCGTGGCCGGAACTCTTCACGTCGTTCCAGACCGGCGTCGTCGAGGGCTCCAAGAACGGCATCACCGACATCATGAACATGAAGTTCCCGGATGCCGGGCTGCAATACGTCACGCTTGACGGCCACGCCTACATGGGCGCCTTGTGGTTCATGAACAACGACAGGTTCATGTCGCTTGACCCGGCCCTGCGCAATGTCGTTTCCGACGGGTTCTACGCGCTCCAGCAGGCCACGTTCGCAAGCCCCAAGCGCAAGTCGATCCAGGCCTACCAGGACTTCCAGGCCGGCGGCGGCGACATCTACGTGCCGACGCCCGCCGAGAAGGCGATGTTCAAGGAAGCCGCGGCGCCGGTCTATGACTGGTTCCAGTCCAACGTGGACGGCGGAGAGCGCATCTACAACGCGCTTGTCGATGCCGTTGCGGTGGTCGAGGCCGACATCGAAAAGGTCCGGATGGCGGACACGCAGTAGGCGCTCGCTGCCAGGACGGATCGGTCGCCCCTCCTCGGGGCGACCTTTTCTTGCCGCGTCACGAGAGTTGCGCCGTCATGGCGGTGCTCGGCTGCCGTTGAATCCGGGAGCCGCTCGGCGTCGCGAACGTCCGCTTCACGTGAAGCGACGCATCCCCCTTCAGCGGGGCGAAACCCGTCGCGTGGCCAGGCGATTTCGTGATGGCGCGGGTGGCAGATGTGCTATGCTGTCCGGAAGGGGACGTCCAGAATCGGAGATCGGACAATGACCGAATCCTTTGACCGCCAAGGCTATCTCGTGTTCGACGATGCGCTCTCCGAAGCCGATCTCGGCATGCTGCGCGATGTCTGCGACCAGCTGCTCGAGGAACCGGCGCAGGACGGGGGCAAGGGCCTGCACAACATCGGCCTCGGCGAGGCGCGGCGGTTCCTGCGGCATCGTCACGCGGATTTCCCCGCGCTGGACGAATTCGTCACGTCCGAGACGGTCGACCGGATCGTGCGTCCCTGCCTTGGAGCCGACTCGATGCTCTTCAACGAGCAGTTCGTGGTCAAGGGCGCAGGGAAAGGCGCGAGCTTCGCCTGGCACCAGGACTCCGCCTATGTCGGATTCGACCACAAGCCCTACCTCACGGTCTGGATCGCGCTTGACGACACGACGGAGGAGAACGGCTGCGTCTACCTCCTTCCCCGCAACCTCGAGACGGATCCGGGCATCGACGAGCATGAATGGCAGGAGGACTCGAAGGAACTGAACGGCTATTTCGGCGACGACCCCGGCCGGCCCATGGTCTGTCCGGCGGGCACGGTGGTCGCGTTCTCGAGCAGGACCCTCCACCGCTCCGGACCCAACGGCACCGACAGGCCGCGCCGTGCCTACATCGCGCAGTATTCGGTCGAGCCGATCCGCAACCCGGAGTCCGGCGATCTCAAGCGCTTCGCCAAGCCCGTCAGGCGTGCCGCCTGACCGCTTACGCTTCGGTGGCCGCACGCGGCAGCGCGCGGCACCGGTGCGGAGCTCCGGCCTTCGGACTCAGGCTGGGTCTGGCGGGTGTTTCGCGCCCGGCCCTGTCCACGGCAGGGAACCGGCCCAAGACTGGTCAGCGGAACGGATAGAGCCACACCCGGTAGTCGTCCACGAGGGCATGGGCGTGCTCGATCTGCTTCGGCGTCATCTTCTTGCGCACCTCTTCAAGGCTGATCGCGGCATCGGGGTCGCCACCGATCGCGCTCAAGACGTACCACATGTAGGCGCGCACGAGATCGGGCGCGACGAGGCCGGTCCCGACCTCGTAATACCAGCCGACGCCCGACTGCGCGCCAGCGTGTCCCTTCATCGCCGCGCGCAGGTACCATTCGAAGGCCCTGACCTCGTCCTTCTCGACGCCGAGCCCCAGGGCGTACATGACGCCGATCAGTTCCTCGGCCTCGGCGTTGCCCGACCGCGCAGCGGGCCAAAGCGCCGCACGCGCCTCCTCGAAGCGCCCGGCCTCCATCAGGTCACGCGCCGCCTCGAGTTCGGCCACCGCCGGATGTCCGAACCCGAGCCAGACCAAGGCCGCCACGACGCCGATCCGGCTTCGACCTCCTGCAATCATGCGTCTCGCTTCCATGCCTTCGTCCTCGCCTTCGCTCTCAGCCTCGTCCCGCTTGCCGGGACGGCCGCCACGCCCGGCCTGCCCGCGCCCCTTTCGGAGAGCGACTTCATCGCGTTCGATCCCGAGCAGGCCGCGCTCGGCCGCTTCCTATTCTATGACAAGATCCTGTCAGGCAACCAGAACATCTCCTGCGGCACCTGCCACCATCACGACCACGCCTCCTCCGACGGGCTGAGCCTCGGAATCGGCGAAGGCGGAAACGGAGTCGGGCCGCTGCGCACCGCCGGAGAGGGCCGCGACCGCATCAGGCGACGGATTGCCAGGAACTCCTCCGGCCTCTGGAACCTTGGCCACAAGGGAGTCGATGTCCTGTTCCATGACGGCCGGCTAAGCCCGTCGCCCCTCTACGGAAACGGCTTCAACTCGCCTGCAGAGGAATGGCTGCCGGGGGGGCTGGATTCGCTCTTGGCCGCGCAGGCCCTGTTGCCGCTGGCCTCGGCCGCCGAAATGGCGGGCGATCCCGGCGAGAACGAGATCGCGGGCGCCGTCGTCGACCGGATCGACAAGGGCTGGCCTGTCCTCGCCAAGCGCGTGCGCACGATTCCGGAGTACGGCGAGATGTTCGTCGCCGCATTCGATCACGTCGAACGCCCGGAGGACGTGAGCATCGTCGAGATCGCCAACGCGATCGCCGCCTTCATCGGCACGGAGTTCCGCAATCACGACAGTCCGTTCGACCGCCATCTTGCGGGCGACGCGACAGCGCTCGACCCTGCCGAAAGGCGCGGCATGGAGCTGTTCTTCGGCGAGGCCGGCTGTTCGGGCTGCCACTCCGGTCCGCTCCTGTCCGACCAGTCCTTCCATGCGCTCGGCCTTCCGGCCTTCGGCCCTGGCCGCAAGCGCATGTGGGATCCGATGCCGCGCGACGTCGGCCGGATGGGCGAGAGCGACGACCTGCAGGACGCCTACCGGTTCCGCACGCCGTTCCTGCGCAACGTCGCGCTTACGGCGCCCTACGGCCACAACGGCGCGATGCCGACGCTTGAGGACATGGTTCGTCACCATCTCGACCCCGCGGCCGGCCGAGCCAGGTGGACGCCGGCAATGGCATCCCTGCCGCCGGCGCCATGGCTCGCGGACATCGATTTCGTGATCCAGTCCGACGTCCTGGAAATGGCGCGCCAGGAGCGGGCGCTCGACATCGCGCTGCCGCCCCTTTCGGACACGGACGTCCAGGAGCTGGTGGCCTTCCTGAATGCGCTCACGGGCGAGACGGCGGACCGGCGACCGCTCGGGCGCCCGGAACACGTGCCGAGTGGCCTGCCCGTCGATTGAGCCACAGAACCCGAACAGAGAGGGCCGATTCCGTCCAGCACAGCAAACCCTGCGCCAGGGCTTTCCCACGCTTGATTTCGTTTGATTCTGCTTGACGCCGGGCATGCAT
>VYCX01000328.1 GCA_009843725.1 Boseongicola sp. SB0675_bin_26 | reverse complement strand
GGCCACGCTCAGGCCCCGTCCCGCCGCATCGCGGGCGATGCCGCAACCGTTGATGCCGCCGCCGATGACGAAGAGGTCGAAGGTGCCCGGTTCAGTGCGCATCTAGCCGTCCAGTGCAAAAGTCCCTGTTCCGCCTCGCCGTGCCGGCCCGGCAGGCGTCTGGCGCGTCGCTGATCCTGCCTGCCGCGGCCAAGCGCCTGGCCCGACAGGCTCGTGCGCGAGGTGGCGCTCACGGGAAGATGTGACGTATTCCGGGCGCGTTCAATCCTGAACTCGCCGAAATCGCACGACGGGGTCCGGCGACGGGATTCCCGTTCGCGATTCCCTGGCCGCATCGGCGACTGCTCAAGGCGACCGGGATCACGGCCTGTGCCTGCCGGCACGGAACCGTGCCAGAAAGTCTCGCGTGACCTAGATCCGGGCGCGCATGTGGTGGCCAGGGGCAAACAGCACCTGAACGGCCGTGACGGACTGTTCATGATCCCAGGTCAGTCTGTTGATCGCAAGCAATGCGCTGTTTTCCGGACAGTTCAGGTGTTTCGCGTTCTCGGCTGAAGCCGGCTTCGCCGCAAACGAGATCTCGCCCCTCGTGTAAGGAACATTCTGCAGCAACCATTCATTGGCGCTGATGGAGCGAAAGTCCTGCTCCAGGGCAGCGGGCACGTGGACCGCATTTATCCAGCGATCTTCCAGCGCGTATGGCGCATCGTCCGACAGATGCAGCGCCACGACATGCAGCAACCTGTCCTGCACGCCAACACCCAGGGCAGCGCTGATGTGCGTGGGCGCGACGCGGGCTTCCCGGAGGGCCAGCTGGTATCCGTAGCGCGCGCCGCGGTCCTCGACCTCGTGCCGGATCACCGCGATGTTCAGGGTCGCCTTGGCAACGGGTTGTGCAGCGACCCGGGTGCCCGCCTTGCGCCTGCGCTCCAGCAAGCCGCGTTCCGCAAGGCTTCGCAACGCGCGATTCACCGTGGTGCGGGCGCATCCGAGTTCCTTGGCAAGCTCGGCTTCGTTCGGGATCAAGTCTCCCGGCTTCCATTCGCGTGCATGAATCCGGCGCAGGACCTCATGTTGCACGCTTTGCCAGGTCTGTGCCGCCTGCATGTTCACAACGCGCCTTTCAGCGCATCGACGGTTCTCACGTAGTCTGCGACAATTTCGGCTCTTGCGACATGCCTGCCTTGCCGCACCTTGTGCCGACCTGCCGCCCAGACATCTGAAACCAGCCTGTCGTCGCCCGCGAAAATCCATGCATCAAGGACGGTGTCCCCGCCGAAGCCGTGCAGGATCACCGATGTCGTGTCGAGCGCCAGCATGTCTGCCCAGTGGCCCGCTTCCAGACGTCCGGCCCTGCGGCCCGCAGCTTGCGCGCCGCCTTGCAGGACATGCTCGAAGAGATGTCGCCCGGTTGACATCCGCTTGGTTGCGAACGCTGCGCGCGTGTGATCCCGGAGGCGCTGAGAATAGTCAAGGGTGCGCAGTTCCTCGCTCAACGCGATACGGATGTTGCTGTCCGACCCGATGGCAAGGCGGCCTTCCTGCCTTGCCCAGCGCACGCCGTCGAATATCCCGTCGCCCAGGCTGCTCTCCGTGATCGGGCACAGTCCTGCAACGGCTCCCGTCGCGGCAAGGCGGGTCGTCTCTGACGGAGTCATCTGGGTGCAGTGGATCAGGCACCAGCGCTCATCCAGCGCCATGTGATCCAGGGCCCATTCCACTGGCCGCGCGCCCCATTGCGCCTGCACCTCCTCGACCTCGGGAACCTGTTCGGCAAGATGCATGTGGACAGGACCAACCGGGAACCGGTCGGCGTAGGTCTCCAAGGTCTCTGACGCGACAGCCCTCAAGGAGTGCGGCGCCACACCGACTTGGGCGTCTTCCGGCAAGGCCTTCAACGCACTTTGCGCTACATCGCGCAGTCGTTGGAACCGGTCGAGGCCATTTCCAAACCGGACCTGCCCCGGTCCAAGTCCGCGACCGTCGCATCCGCCGAACTCGTAGTGCACCGGCAAGAGACACAAGCCGATGCCGGTCTTGTTCGCCGCTGCAGCGATGCGCTCCGACATCTCGGCAATGTTGTCATACGGGGTGCCTGCGGGCGCATGGTGCAAGTAGTGGAATTCGACGTTGGTGCTGTATCCCGCCTCCAGCATCTCCATCTGAACGAACGCGGCAATCGCCTCCACGTGCTCCGGCGTGAGATGGCTCAGGAAACGAAACATCAGTTCGCGCCACGTCCAAAAGCTGTCCGTGGGACTTGGCCCCCGCCGCTCGGTGAGACCGGCCATCGCGCGCTGAAACGCATGGCTGTGCACGTTCGCCGGCGAAGGGAGCAGCAACCCAACGCGGTGCCCGGCTTTCGAAGCGCCGGTTTCCACGTGCGCGATGCGGCCGGAGTCATCCACCGTCACCGCCACCTCTGATGCCCAGCCAGTCGGCAACAACGCCGATTCTGCCCAAATCCGCATTTTATGTCCACTTGACATGCTGTTATGTATACACATAAAAACATGACCAGGTTCCCGATGCAAGCGAGCCGTCCCCGATGCTCCTTACCAATGCCCGCATTGCCACGCTGGCCGACGATGACAGCTTTGGACTGGTCGATGATGGCGTGATCGCGATCAAGGGCACCCACGTCGCATGGGTCGGGCCGCGACCGGACCTGCCCACGCAGTTTCATGCCCTAGAGGCAAGCGACCTCGGAGGCCGCCTGGTCACGCCCGCCCTGATCGACTGCCATACGCATGTGGTCTTTGGCGGAAATCGCGCTGCCGAGTTCGAGTTGCGTCTCAACGGCGCAAGCTACGAAGAGGTGGCCAAGGCCGGCGGCGGGATCGTCTCGACCGTGGCAGCGACCCGGGCCGCGAGCGAAGACGCGCTGCTTTCGGATGCGCTGACCCGCATCGACGCGATGATCGCGGAAGGCGTCACGCTGGTCGAGGTGAAGTCCGGCTACGGGCTGGACCTGGACAGCGAGCCGAAAATGCTGCGCGTCGCGCGAGCCATCGCCAAGGCGCGCCGGGTCGACGTGCGCACCAGCTATCTCGGCGCCCACGCGACCCCTCCCGAGTATCAAGGCAATCCCGACGCCTACATTGACGACGTCTGCATCCCCGCCCTGCGAGCGGCTCACGCGGAAGGCCTGGTCGATGCAGTGGACGGGTTCTGCGAAGGGATCGCGTTTGACACCGCACAGATGGCGCGCGTGTTTGACGTCGCAGAGGAGCTGGGCCTGCCTGTCAAGCTGCATGCCGAGCAGCTGTCCAACATCGGCGGCGCGCAACTTGCGGCGCGACACCGCGCGCTGAGCGCGGATCATCTGGAATACGCCAACGAAGGCGATGCCGAAGCCATGGCCGCGTCCGGAACAGTTGCCGTGCTTTTGCCAGGCGCATTCTACACGCTGCATGAAACGCAAGTGCCGCCAGTCAAGGCGTTCCGGGATCATCATGTTCCAATGGCATTGGCAACGGACTGCAACCCGGGTTCGTCGCCCATGACTTCGCCGCTTCTGGCCTTGAACATGGGCAGCACGCTTTTCCGGATGACGCCGCTTGAGGCCCTTCTGGGCATGACTGCACATGCCGCCAAGGCCTTGGGCGTGGAGGACCGGGGCAGGATTGTCCCGGGAAAGCGCGCCGACCTGTGCGTTTGGGACATTGCACACCCGGCCGAGCTGGCCTATCGCATCGGGTTCAATCCCCTGCACGCGCGCATCTTCGCGGGACGGCAATGACCGTCTTTCTGAACCCGGGTGCGGCAACACTTGCCCAGCTGAAAGACATCTGGACAGCGCAACGCGCCGTTCGGCTGAACCCGGCTGCCGGCCCCGCCATCGAAGCCGCCGCAAGAATCGTCGCGCAGGCGGCCGCCGGCGGCGACCCCGTGTACGGGGTCAACACCGGCTTCGGAAAGCTTGCGAGCGTCAAGATCGCGGCAGAGGACACGGGCTGCCTTCAGCGAAACCTGGTCCTTTCCCACTGCTGCGGAGTCGGGGAGCCTTTGGACGTCGCCACGACCCGTCTGATGATGGTGCTGAAGCTCCTGTCGCTCGGGCGCGGGGCATCGGGGGCGCCGATGTCAACCGTAACCCTGATCGAGGACATGCTTGATGCGGGCGTAACGCCCGTCATCCCGGTTCAAGGATCGGTCGGTGCGTCCGGCGACCTGGCTCCTCTCGCCCATTTGGCCGCGGCGATGATTGGCGAAGGCGAAGCCGTTCTTGACAATGCCCGGATGCCAGCCGGCGACGCGCTCGAGAGAGCGGGCCTGACCCCGATCGTTCTTGGAGCGAAAGAGGGCCTGGCCCTGATCAACGGCACCCAGTTTTCGACCGCCTGCGCCTTGGCGGGACTGTGGGGCGCCTGGCAGAACGCCGCGACCGCCGTGGTGACCGGTGCAATGTCCACCGACGCGATCATGGGCTCGACCGCACCCTTGCACCCGGCGATCCACGCCCTGCGCGGCCATGCCGGGCAGTCCGCCGCGGCTGAGGCGCAGCGCAGCCTGATGCAAGGATCCGAGATCCGCGAAAGCCATCGCGTCGGCGACACAAGGGTGCAGGATCCCTATTGCATCCGGTGCCAGCCGCAGGTCACGGGCGCCGCAATGGACCTGCTCCATGCCGCAGGACGCACGCTTGAAATCGAAGCCAACGCCGTCACCGACAATCCTCTTGTTCTTGTCGACGACGGCGTGATCGTCTCGGGCGGGAATTTCCATGCTGAACCGGTCGGCTTTGCCGCAGACCAGATCGCGCTTGCGGTTTCGGAAATCGGCGCGATTGCCCAGCGGCGCGTCGCCTTGATGGTCGATCCGGCGCTGTCCTTCGACTTGCCGCCTTTCCTGACGCCGGATCCAGGCCTGAACTCCGGCCTGATGATCGCCGAGGTGGCAACGGCGGCCCTGATGAGCGAAAACAAGCACCTCGCCAATCCTTGCACCACCGACAGCACGCCAACCTCGGCGAACCAGGAGGACCACGTCAGCATGTCGGCCCATGGGGCGCGGCGGCTTGGGCGAATGAACGGCAACCTGAACGTGATCCTGGGCGTTGAGGCCATTTGCGCTGCACAGGGCATCGAGTTCCGCGCGCCGCTGAAGACCAGCGCTGCGCTGGTGCAGGTCATGCATGCGCTGCGCGCCAAGGTGCCGGCCGTGACCGAAGACCGGTACATGGCGCCGTCCCTGGAATCCGCTGCCCGGCTTGTCGCGGACGGATCACTGACCGATGCCGTGGACCTGCCCGCCTATGTTCAAGGGTTGCCGGCATGAGACCTGTCGAGGTCACGCGTGGCACCGGCCCCATTGTGCTTGGGTTCCCTCACGCCGGGACCCACGTGCCAGAAGAGATCAAGGCTCGCCTCAACGAGCGTGGGCGCGCTTTGGCGGACGCCGACTGGCACATCGACCGGCTCTATGCCGGCCTGCTGCCCGACGTGACCGCCGTTCGCGCAACCTTTCATCGCTATGTCATCGACGCCAACCGCGATCCGTCGGGGATGAGCCTGTACCCTGGCCAGAACACCACGGCGCTTGTGCCTTTGACGGATTTCGACGGGCATGACATCTGGGATGCGCCGCCAACCGCGGCCGAGGCAGAAGCCCGCTGCGCAAGCTGGCACACGCCCTATCATGAAGCGTTGCAGGCGGAACTTGGGCGTGTACGGCAGTTGCATGGAGTGGCGGTCCTCTACGATTGCCACTCGATCCGCTCCCGGATCCCGTTCCTCTTTGACGGTACGCTGCCCGACTTCAACATCGGCACCAATCTGGGCGCCACCTGTGCGCCGATGCTGCAGGACGCCGTCTCGAGGATTTGCAAGGACGCGCCCGGCTACAGCTCCGTTTCGAACGGCCGATTCAAGGGCGGCTGGACCACGCGGCACTACGGTCGCCCGGATTCGGGCTGCCACGCGATCCAGATGGAACTGGCGCAATCGACCTACCTGAAAGACGAGGCTCCGCCGTGGACCTGCGACACCGGGAAGGCCGGTCGCTTGCGATCCCACTTGAAGGCCATCCTGACAACCTTGGCCGACATGGCCGCCAGCCTGGGAACCGATCAATGACCGACCCACGTCACAACATCCGCGACGTCTTTCCCCCGACGGGGCCCGAGATCACCGCAAAGAGCTGGCTGACCGAAGCGCCGATGCGGATGCTGATGAACAACCTGCACCCGGACGTGGCGGAAAGCCCGCATGAACTGGTGGTGTATGGCGGCATCGGCCGGGCCGCGCGCACATGGGCTGACTTCGACGCGATTGTTGAAGCGCTCAAGGGGATGGAGGACACGCAGACCCTGCTTGTGCAATCCGGCAAGCCGGTGGGGGTCTTCAACACCCACAAGGACGCGCCACGCGTCCTGATCGCCAATTCGAACCTCGTCCCCAACTGGGCCAACTGGGACCACTTCAACGAACTCGACAAAAAGGGACTGGCCATGTACGGCCAGATGACCGCCGGATCCTGGATCTACATTGGCACGCAAGGCATCGTGCAGGGGACGTATGAAACGTTCATGGAAGCGGGCCGTCAGCATTACGGCGGCAACCTGAACGGACGCTGGATCCTGACCAGTGGCCTGGGCGGCATGGGCGGCGCGCAGCCTCTGGCGGCAGTCATGGCCGGGGCATGCTGCCTTGCAGTCGAATGCGACGAAACCCGCGCCGACTTCCGCCTGCGCACGCGCTATGTCGACGAGAAAACCCATTCGCTCGACAAGGCGCTGGAAATGATCGAACGCTGGACAAGCGCTGGCGAAGCAAGGTCCGTGGCGCTGATAGGAAATGCGGCGGACGTGGTCCCCGATCTCGCCAAGCGCGGGGTTCGGCCCGATGTCGTTACCGACCAGACCTCAGCCCACGATCCGATCCATGGCTACCTGCCGCGAGGATGGAGCCTGGCGGATTGGCGTGCACGGCAGGAAAGCGACCCGAAAGCGGTGGAGAAAGCCGCCCGCGCCTCGATGAAGGTGCATGTCGCCGCGATGG
>VYCX01000236.1 GCA_009843725.1 Boseongicola sp. SB0675_bin_26 | reverse complement strand
CAACGAGCACGCGGATGCTTCGAGGCGTACCCGGGATGCGTTCGATCAACCGGGCACGGTCGAGATTGAGGACCATCTGGTGCACGGTCATCTGCTGCTGGCTCTGATCGGGGAAAAGCAGGAACCGAAGACCGTTTTCGAGCCGGTACTCGGTGATGCCTTCCACGGTCGCCACGTTCGTCGTGGTGGCCGGAGGCGTATCGTTCGCTGCCGCCGTCGCGGCGATCGGGGCGATGCAGAGGGCAAGCCCGCCGAGGAGGAAGACCCGGATCATTGTCGTGACGTGTGTTCGCATGGATTGCACTCGGTGAAACGGTGTCGAGATCGTCGCCGCCCATGTCGTGGTCCGGAACCGTCTCCGCAACTCGCGCATCGAGATCATTCCGGCCCGCGGAGCCGGAGCGTCCCAGGTCTGGGGTCTTGCTCTTGCTGTTTCGGCGGGAACGCGTCCCGGAGTGCTTCCATTTGTTGCATGATGCGCTCGTGCTCGCGGTCGGACCAGGCATCTCCCGCTGGGTCAGGCATTGGCTGCGTCATCCAGTCATCGTCCGGAAACGTTGTACCCTCCGGCATGTCGTCGTTCTTCGCGGCACGCGTGGCGACCGACAGGCAGGCGGCTGTCACCCGGACCCTCATTGGCTTCTCCTCGCGCCCTGGTTCGGCAGGTGCCGGTCCACTGCACCACCGCCATCGGCGAATGAAACCTGCCTGTTCGACCGGGCGAGGGGAGCCACCCTGGGTCCTGCATCGGGCTGCAGCATTTGGCGGCCGACCTGGCCGGCGACGGGACAGCCCGCTTGCAGTCGCGGCTGCGAGGCGGCCAGGCCGGGGAGATCCCGTCTCATCGGGCACCGGTTGGAACCGTGAAGATGTCACGGCGGAAGCCGCAAGGCGGCGTGGGCGACAGAACTCGCTGCCGGGCAAGCGTGAACGGCTTTGTCGCATCCATCGACTCATGCACGAGCCGGACCGCTTCTGGCGGCGGTCGGGGTTTCGCACGTCGACCACGCGTCCTCGCTGGAGCCTGGCGAGGGGCTGAACGCGGCGGACCGGGCAGGGACCGAGTTCGGAGGGGCACCCTTGGCCGACAAGCGGCTTTCGGCGCGCCTGGCCAAGAGCGCCGGCATTCTGGCGGCGCATCCCGGCCAGAAGATCAACGCGTCGCGCGCCAGCAGGGCCGGCGAGATCGCCGGGTTCTGCCGCCTGGTCGAGGCACCCATGTCGAAATCCGGCCAGGACATGTCCGCAATGGCGCCAGCAATCCGGAATGGCCTTCCAGGATGCACCTGTCCCTCGCCAAATGCTCCGCGCAGGCGTCAGGGTCGCGGCTGTTCGGCGAGGCGGAAGCCAATTGGCAGGGACATGCGGCATCAAGCCATCTTGGGAGGATCCTGCCTGGCCGGCGTTCGCCCTGCATCCGGAAACGTCCGATCCGCCCTGTAGGCCGCGAAGCTGGACAGCGTCTGCCTGTCGCACTCCTCCTGCCAGCGGGACCCTTCGACAACCGCCGACACGACCTTGAACCTGTCGCGGTAGCCCTTGGTCCTTTCGTTGCCCTCGATCGCGATCGCGACGATCCCGGCGACGCTTCCCTTCTGACGCTCCACGAGGCGGATGGCCGCATCCATCGTGCCGCCGGTCTCGACCCACTGGTCCACGAGGAGGACACGCGTGCCGGGCGCGAACGCCGGCGTCCGCATCTCCATATCCTGCGCACGTCCGGAGTAGTTGGTGAACCCGACCCTGTCCGTCGCCACGCAGAGCTTGCCGGCCTTCCGGATCGGGAGAAATCCGCGGCCCAGGCGAGTGGCGAGGGCGGACCCCAGCACGAAACCCATCGCGTCGATCCCGGCGACCACGTCGATTCCGTGCGGATCGAGATCGGCGCACAGATCGTCCTGGAGGTCGCGATACGCGGCGGCATTGATGTAGATTGACGTCGGATCAAGCCACGCGAACTCCGGTCCCTTGGTATTGGGGGACATCAGCGAGAGATACCAGCGGTCGCCGCGCGAGCCTTTCATGTCTGACATTTGCGTTCTCCCTGGCTGCGCGTCACCGCCAGGAGGTCGCCGAGGCGGCGGGGATCGATATTGTGGAAATCGTCCCTCTGGTTGATCCCGGTCGCAACGAGGAAGCAGTCAACCGACGCGCAATAGAGATGGGCATTCTCCGGCGTGATTCCGGAAGCCAGGGCCAGGGGCGCCTCGCCGACGGCTTCCCGGAAGGCCTCGACCTTGCGCAGGTCCGGCTCACGGCCCGTGGCCACGCCCGAGGTCGTGACGACATCCACGTACGGGACCGCGAGCCGGGCGGCGTCGGACCAGGCATCCGCGTCGACCGGTCTTTGCTTCTTGAAGGCGACACCGCCGAAATAGAGACCGTCCCAGGCACTCGCGACGCGGATCCGGGCCATGTTGTCAGCCTCCTCCTGCGCGGCCCGGCGCTCGTCGATCCGTGCATCGTCCGCCCAACAGGCCTGGAAGACGTGCCCGTCACGCGCCAGGCTGCCCAGGACGGGGAAGGCGACATCGCCAGGCTGGGCCAGGAAGTTCACGCCGAGCCACATGTCGGCCCGCGCCGCGCGCACCTCCCTGAGGACAGGGAGAAACGGCTCCATCGGAAAGTCATGGTTGATCAGGAACGCCCCCGGACAGCCCGCGGCGCCCACGATGTCGAGGTTGCGCAGCGCCTGACCCGCGTCACGGACGTGAATCACCGGCGTGACCAACGTCTCCGGCGATTTCAGCAGCTCTTCGAACATGTACGGTCCCGCCTGATTCAAGGTCCTGGCAGCAACGCTACAAAGCCGTCGATCATATCTGAAATTGATAGTTGATATGATTTCATAAACCATCATCATGATGCCATGGCCAAGAACATCCCCACCGATCTCCTGCGCAGCTTCGTCACCGTCGTCGACCAGGGCAGCTTCACGCGCGCAGCCGGGGTGCTCGGGCGGACCCAGCCAGCGGTCAGCCTGCAGATCAAGCGACTGGAAGAGCTCTTGCAGGCAAAGCTCATCACCACCGCCGGACGACAGTTCGCCATGACCGACGCAGGGCTCGCCCTCGGGCCCTATGCACGCCGGCTGCTCCGCCTGAACGACGACATCGTTGCGCACTTCGCCGATCAGGCCTTGGCGGGATGGATCCGCGTGGGCGTGCCGACCGACTTCGCGCACAGCTTCCTGCTCGAGACGATCACCGCGTTTGTCAACGCGCACCCGGAAGTGCGGATCGAGATCGAGAGCCTGCTGTCCAGGGACCTGCGGGAGGCGCTGGCCCATGACCGGCTCGACATCGCCGTGGCGATCGCGCCCGACGGCGACGTGCCGTTCCTGGTGGACACCACGGTAGTGGAGCCCTTCTGGGCGCTCCAGGACAAGGCCGGATTCGATCCAGGGGAACCGCTTCCGATCCTGCGGCATCCCGATCCCTGCGAATACGCGGCCCGCATGCGCAACGCGCTCCGGATGTCGGGCCGCGGCTGGCGCACCATGCTGGTCTCGAGAGACGTTTCGGGGCTTCAGGCCGCTGTCCAGGCCGGTCTGGGCGCCACGGCGCTCACCCCGGCCACCCTGCTGCCCGGCATGCGTGTCGGACGCCCGGACGAAGGGTTTCCGCCGCTCAGCGCCTTGCGGATCGGGCTGTTCTACAAGCACGCGACCTTGAGCGATGCCGGGCACGGCCTGGCCAAGCATCTCGTTGAACATGTCAACACCTCGCAGATTTCCGGTGTAGCATAATTCCTGTTAATGGCAGCATACCAACTGGAAATTTCCTAGGGACCGGTCCTTGCTGCTACCGTTTCGGCCATAGCGCTCCTTGGGCGTTCCGGGCGGGACCCGCTTCGACGCCACCAGGTGCTCAACAGCAAGGAGATCCCATGTCCATGAGTCATTCCCAACCGACCCGGCGCAACCTGTTGGCAACTGCAGCGGGTGCCGCCCTGACCGTCCCGATGATCAACCGTGCCTGGGCACAGGAACCGACAGACATCAACATTCTGGCGTGGTACGGCCACGCCGAGCCCGACATCGTTGCCGAGTTCGAGGCGCAGAACAACGTCAGGTTCGTGCCCAAGTACTACGCCGGCGGCGACAACATGCTGGCGCTGATCGCCCAGTCTCCCCCCGGCACCTACGACATCATCCTGTCGGACGCCGAGTTCGTGCAGCAGCTGAACGCCGCCGGCTATGTCGAGGAACTCGATGCCTCGCTCTTCCCGTTCGACGACTTCTGGCCCGAGTACCAGAATTTCCCCGGGCACTGGACGGGCGGCCGGCTCTGGTCGGTGATGGTGCGTTTCGGGCTGCTGGGCGTCTCCTACAACACCGACACCCTCAGCCGCGAGGAGGCGTCGAGCTACAACGCCTACTGGAACCCGAAGGTCGCCGGCAAGGTGGGTCACTTCGACTGGCATCTCCCGTCGCTGGGCCAGATCTCGCTGCTGAACGGCAACCGGGACCCGTCGCCGTTCGACATCGACGAAAACGCCTGGAAGGCGGTGCAGGAAAGGACTCTGAGCCTCAAGCCCCAGGTGGGCGGATACTTCGACTATGGCGGCACGTTCTCCTCGCTGAAGAACGGCGAAATGCTGGCCATGTGCGGAATCGGCGACTGGATCACGGGCGTCCTGCAGAAGGACGGCGCCCCGGTCGCCAGCGTGATCCCGGAAGAGGGCGGCATCCAGTGGACCGAGAGTTACTCGATCGGCAAGGGGTCGGCCAGGCAGGAGGTCGCCAACAAGTTCATCCAGTACATGCTGAGTCCCGGCGGACAGGTGCGCTCGATCCAGATGGCGGCCTATCCGGGCCCCTCGCCAACGAAGTCGGGCTGGAAGGCGATCCAGGACGCCAATCCGGCCGAGGCCGAGCGGTCAGGGCTGATCGAAGGGCATGACCAAAGCCCACGGAAGCTGCTTGCCGAGAAACGGCTCTTTCTCCGCGACATTCCACGCCAGCAGACGCTCGAGGACTGGAACGACTTCTGGTCGGAATACAAGACCGCATAGCGAAAAAGAGAGACTGATGCGCCGCCGTCACGCAGCGGCGCATCGGACACCTGCGGGCCATGGCACGAATACCTTCGATCTATCCTCACGTCTGGCGAGCGCCTTTGCTGATCTGGCAGGGGCTTTTTTTCGTCGGACCCCTGATCCTGATGGTCGCGATGTCCTTCTGGCTGGTGCGCAACTACCGCATGGAACCGGACTTCGTGCTGGCGAACTGGGAACGCATGCTGACCCGGGACTACTTCTGGAGCGCGTATCAAGTGACGTTCCTGCGCGCGAGCCTTGCAGCGGCACTGGCCAGCCTCTTCGCGTTTCCCGCCTCCTACGCGCTTGCGTTCAAGGTTTCCGCGACAGCGCGCCGCTGGGCGATCTTCTTCCTGATCGTGCCCTTCTTCACTTCGTACCTTGTCCGCGTGTACGCCTGGCAGGTCCTGCTCGCCGAAAGCGGGCCCGTGAATGCGGTCATCGGATTCGCTGGCATGGGACCGTTCACGATGTTGAATTCAGGCTTCGGAGCGATGGTCGGCTACCTGACTCTCGTCATGCCCCTCGTGGTGATTCTCCAGACCTTCAGCCTCGCCGCCATCGACCGGAACCTGATCGAGGCGGCCTGGAACCTGGGTGCCTCTCCCCGCCGGACCCTGGTGCGGGTGATCGTCCCGGCGGCCAGGGTCGGCCTCATACTTGGCGCCGTCTTCGCGTTCATTCTCTCGTTCGGCGATTTCGTGAGCCCGTTCTATCTCGGGGGTTCGAAACCGCCGACCCTCTCCATCCTGATCATCGACACCACGAAGTCCGGGCAGCAATGGCCGCGCGCCGCCGTCGTCGCGGTGATGATGATCCTGACGCTGTTCACCGTCGCCTTCGCTGCCGTCGGCGCGGCATACCGCCGGAAAGCCTGACGCATGCGGCTCCCGATCCTCTTCTTTCGCCTCTACCTGCTGGCACTCTTCGCCTTTGTCTTCGCGCCCATCGTCACCAGCACGGTGTTCTCGTTCAACTCGGACCGGTTTCCGACCATGCCCCTGGGGCATTTCACGACCCAGTGGTACCAGACCGCCTTCGCCAGGCCGGAGGTCTGGGAGGCCTTCCGCAACTCGATGACTGTCGCCCTGTCGGCCGCAACCCTGTCGACCGCGCTCGGCTTCGCCACCGCCTACACGGATTTCCGCTTCGGCTTCCGGTTCAAGTCCGCATATCTGGCGCTTGCGCTCCTGCCGCCCACGATCCCTCTCGTGATCATGGGGCTCGCGATGCTTGCCTGGCTTGGGCAGCTGGGCCTTTCCGGCAGCATCACCGGCATCATCATTGCCCACACCGTCATGGCCGCTCCCTTCGCGATGGCGATCTGCCGCATGCGCCTGCAACAAATGGACGCGTCGCTGGAAGCCGCCGCCTGGAACCTCGGCGCCTCGCCGTGGCGGGCGATGCGTGTCGTGGTTGTTCCATTCTGCCTGCCCGCGATCATTTCGGCCTTCTGCCTGACCGCGGCGGTCAGCTTCGACGAGTTCATCGTCGCCTGGTTCGTGTCCGGCCTGAACAGGACGGTTCCCGTGATGATCCTGGAAATCCTGCAGGGCAATGTCGATCCCCAGATCAACGCCATCGGCACCGTCGTCTTCATCACCTCGATAACGCTCGTGGTCGCCGCCCAGCTCCTGCTCCTGGGAAGGACCGCACGATGACCGGAGCGGCGCCGCTCGTGCGCTTTTCACAGGTGCGCAAGTCCTACGGCGCGATCGAGGCCGTCAGGGGCATCGACCTTGACATCGGCCGCGGCGAGTTCGTCGCGATCATGGGACCTTCCGGCTGCGGCAAGACGACGACCCTGAGGATGCTGGCAGGACTGGAGATCCCGACCGCTGGCACCATCACCATTGACGGGCGCGTCACGAACCGCCTGCCGGCCCATGAACGCGACACGCCGCTCGTCTGGCAGTCGCTTGCGCTCTTTCCCTTTCTCGATGTGGCGCAGAACGTGGAGTTCGGCCTGAAGATGCGCGACGTGCCCCGGGCCGAGCG
>VYCX01000537.1 GCA_009843725.1 Boseongicola sp. SB0675_bin_26 | reverse complement strand
CGCGTCAAGCTGGGCCACGGTTCCGGCCGAAACCCACTGGGGTCGCTGCGACCTTAAATTCCTGCTGAAGTCGGAGTTTCGCATCCCCAGGGACTGGACGCCGGGCAGCGCCGCGCTCTTTCTGCCGTTGGGAGAGGCGGGCGACATCTTCACCCATCCGGAGGCGCTGGTCTATGTTGACGGCAAACCTCGCGGCTCTGCCGACCGCTACCACCACACGATACGGCTGCCTGAAGAGATTCTCGCTGGCAAGACATATGAGCTTGCCCTTCACGGCTGGACCGGGCTGGACGGTTGGCCGCCTGATCCGAATGCACGCGACATGCTCTTCATGGGCGAGCCATCGGTAGTTGAAGTCGATTCCGGGGTGCTCGAATTCGCGCTTCTGGCGGAAACTGCGCTCGATACCGCGGAACAGCTCAGCGACGATGACGTGACCAAGCACGGCATCCTGAACGCGCTCGACGAGGCTTTCCTTTCCCTCGATACGCGCGATCCGCTTGGTGCCGCGTTCTACGGTTCGGTTGCGAAGGCGCAAGAAGAGCTTTCACAGCGACTCGCAGAGGCCGGTCGGCCGATCGACGTCACCCTGCATGCCATTGGTCACGCACATATGGACATCGCCTACCTTTGGCCGATCAGCCAGATCCGCCGCAAGAACGGGCGCACCTACTCGAACGTGCTGCGCCTGATGGAGCGCTTCCCGGACTATCGGTTCAGCCATTCCCAGCCGCAGCTCTACAAGTTTACCGAAACCGACTACCCGCAGGTGTTCGAGGAGATCCGGGAGCGCGTTGCCGAATCCAGATGGGAGCCAATTGGCGGGATGTGGGTCGAGCCTGACACCAACATTCCGGGCCCGGAATCGCTCGTGCGCCAGATCCTGCTGGGCCGACAGTACTTTCGTGAACGCTTCGGAGACGCGGAGACACCCGTCTTGTGGCTGCCCGACACCTTCGGCTTTTCCTGGTGCCTTCCGCAGCTCATGCGTCAGTCGGGGTTGAAATGGTTCGTTACCAACAAGGTGAACTGGAACCAGTACTCGCGCATGCCAGCGTCCACGACGTGGTGGCAAGGCATCGACGGCTCCCAGGTCCTTGCACATTTTCTGACGACACCGCGCGACGTGCAGCATCTGCCGTTCCCGACGAACTACAAGTCCGATCTGTCGGCTGCCGAGGTTATCGGGACCTGGACCCATTCGACGTCCAAGAGCGGCGTGACCAACCTGCCGATTTGCTACGGCTACGGCGACGGCGGCGGCGGCCCGACCGAAGCGCTGGTGCGCAAGGCACACATCTTCGCGCACATGCCAGGAGCGCCAAGGATGCGTCTTTCGACCGTGCGCGAGTTCTTTGAATCCATCGAGACGCAGAGGCTGGACCTGCCTGTCTGGAACGACGAGATCTACCTTGAGGGGCATCGCGGCGTCTTCACGTCACAGGGCTGGCTTAAGCGGGCGAACCGGAAATGCGAGAATCTCCTTGCCGAGGCCGAGGCGCTGGCGGTGCTGTCTGACATGCGGCCTGATCTGGGCATGGCGTGGGAACTCCTTTGCCTGCACCAATTTCACGACACGATCGCCGGAACCGCGATCCGGGAAGTGTTCACCGACGCGGAGAAAGACTATGTGCGCATCCGGGAGATCGCCGAAACGGCCATCGAGGAAGCCAAGGCGTCGCTTGGACCAGGGATTGCCATCAACCTGATTCCCCACCGGATGGACCGTGTCGGATTGTTGACGGGCTCCGCGCCGAAAGGCGCCTTGTCGCAAGACGTCGATGGCGGTTGCCTGGTGCATGTGCCCGACTGCGCGCCGATGGCCGCAACGCCCTTGCCCGCCAAAGGGGCAGGGAAGACCGGGCTAAGCGTTTGCCAGGAGACACAGAAGTTCGTCCTCGAGAACGAACTGATCCGTGCCGAGATTGACGGACAGGGGGATCTCGTTCGGGTCTATGACAAGGAAGTCGGTCGCGACGTGCTGGTCCCTGGCCGCCCAGGCAACCGGCTTCAGGCCTTCGAGGATCGCCCGATCAGCTGGGATGCCTGGGACATCGACGCGTTCTTCGAGGACCGTGGCTTTGTCATCGGCGGGGCGACGGAGATCGAGATCGAGGAGAGCGGCCCGATTCGGGCAAGTCTGCGCATCGAGCGCCAGTTCCAGTCCTCGACCGTTTCCCAGCGTGTCCGGCTGCATCATCACTCGAAGCGCATTGACTTCGTGACGGAGGTTGACTGGCACGAAACCCACGTCCTCCTGAAGGTGGCCTTCCCCGTGAACATACTGGCGACCATGGCCACCTACGAGATCCAGTGGGGCGCAATCATGCGACCGACGCATCGCAACACGCCCTGGGACTACGCAAAATTCGAGGTGCCGGCGCAGCGATGGGCGGATCTCAGCGAGGCCGATTACGGGGTCGCGCTGATCAACGACTGCAAGTACGGCTACGACATTCGCGACAATGTCATGCGGCTTTCGCTCATCAAGTCCGCGACAATGCCCGACATTGGCGCCGATCAGGGGCGTCATGTGTTCACGTACGCGCTGTTCCCTCACTACGGCGACTGGCGGCACGAGGTTCTGGCCCAGGCCGCCGATCTCAATCGCCCGTTGCGGCTTGTCCCCGGAAAGCCCGGGCATGAGACCGCTCTCGTTGAATGCGATGCGCCCAACATCATCATCGAGACCATAAAGCCAGCGGAGAACGGGAAGGGCTGGATTCTGCGCTTCTACGAGGCCCACCGCCGACGCGGACCGGTGACGCTGACGTTCGCGCGCGACGTGACATCGGTGCGCAGGGTCAACCTGCTCGAAGATCCGGGCGCCCCCTTGCCAGTTTTGGACGGCCAAGTGACTCTGACGGTCACGCCTTTCGAGATCGTGTCGCTGCATGTAAGTTGAGGCGCAGTCGCACCAGTCTCGATGACTGCTTGGCAATCGCGATTTGCCGGCATGCAACGCAGAAACGCGCTCGCAGCCCAGCGACCACGAGGGTGGCGGCAGAAGAGTGGCACCCGTTTTCGACATGCAGTCATGAACTCTTGCCTGCCCGGCGGCACAAAACCCATCCAAGGGGTCATGTCGTGCCCCAAGGGATGCTCGGATAGAGAAGGGGGAACCATCGCTCGGCAGCATCCATTGGAATGGCAAGGCGCAGAGGCGCGCGGTGGTTGTCGGCAACGAGCATGCCACGCTTCACGAGCGCGGCCGTTACCTTTCGGGCAGCGCGCTCCTCGTAGTTTGTCAGCATTGGAATCTTCACGCGTTCCACCTGTCCCGCGAGTGCCGCTTCCCGCAACACCATAAAACTGCCTTTCTCGAGTCTCTTTGCACGCACTTCCTCTTCAACATGGATTTCGATGCGACGAAGGAGTTCTGCGGGATCCAGCAGGCCTTCCATGAAGGCTACCTGATCGATCGAGCGCTCGAGAAAGAACTTGCAAAACGAAAGAAGGCCGGATTGGGTCAGGTTCCCGCGCCCGTCACGGTTTCCGTGGCGGGGTTGATCTGCTGCAGCGAGTCGGGCTTTGTACTCCGTTTCTTCGCGCGCGAGCCCACGCGCGACAGACCAGAGGGCTGTCCCGATCCCGAGCCTCTTGAGGAGCGCGTGCGACTTCAATCGCGCGACGCGGCCATTGCCATCCAAAAAAGGATGGATCCAAAAGAAGCGATGGTGGACCGCGCCCACAGACTGAATCTGGCCCAGACGGCTTAGTGGGGGCGAAGTGTATGCTTGGTCAAAGCGCGCCAGGAAACGCGGCACGCATTCATGAGGCGGTGGCACGTGCCCGCCAACTGTTACGTCAACACGTCGCAGTTGACCGGGAACAACTTCATGGCGTTCGCCTTAGGCTTGATTTTCAACCCAAAGCATGTCGGCTGGCAAGTGCTCGCAAAACCGCCGGTGCAGCCAGCGGGCATAAGCGGCAGAGGCTGGCCAAACGGTCGGATCGTGACCTTCGTCAATCAGCTTCTGGGCGTGAATGTGGGCCACGGCCTCATGCTGGAAATCGCGCTTTTTCGGTTCGCTCGAGAAGTCGTGCGCCAAGGCACGCTCAATATCTCGCGGATGGGTGTTGTGACCTTCGATAAGGTTGGAGTAGTAGCAGTTCATTGATCGCACCAGATCGCCAACCGACCGCTGGAGAATCGGGTGAACCCGCTTCGCCAGCCCACTGGCGCTCTCTGCCAGTTCCAGCGCAGTGTCCTCTAGCGAGCGCAATGCCGCCTCTTCTGGCAGCATCGGTTCCATCATGGTCACGTTCATGAATGAAATATGCCGGTTTGTATGCCGGTTGTCTATTCATAAAAACAATGAGTTAAGTCAATAATGGATAGAACTTTGTGCCGGTAGCAGTGCCGATACTGCGCACTTGGTTCTGATCGTCGATCAACGGCGCTCGCCGCATCGCGGGTCAGTGGATTGGCGGACGAATTTGCGGACAAGCTCATGACGACCCGAGATTTCCGTTGGGCCATGCCCGATGCAGATGCCCAAAGATCCGTTGCGCAGCCGTGATCTTGCAACATGTCTCGGGCCCAAGGGTTCCCCTCGAAATCGATCACTGGAAGTCCTCTTCAGTCCCAGAGAGCGGCGCGACATCACTTCACCGCCGAGTCCGTGATCAGGCGGATTCAATTCTCCGCCTCTTGCTTTCTGGCCATGTCCTGCAGCGTTCGGACAACAAGATGCACCCGTGTCGAGGGGTTTCCCTGGAAAAGTGGCTGCCCCTCATTGAACGCTTCCTCCAAGGCCTTGTCCGCGCGCGTGCATGCCTGGTCCCGCATTGGCCTGATCTCGTCATAGAACGCATCACACGTTGCCTTGTCGTACGCAGCGAAACAGTCGTGGGAAGCCTTGAGATCTTGGATCAGCTCTTGCGTTGGTGAACCGCCACCTTCACCGGTTGCATAAGGTCTGCGCTCGCCAGAAACGTGGAAACGATACCAGATTTCAAAGCTGGGAATGGAGGGAATGGCAACAATGGCTTGCCCTTTGGGTGCTTTGCGCGGTTTGAGTGCTTTGGATTTGGTGATGGCTGCATCGTAGGTGTTGTGCCTGTCGCGGTCGAAGACGAGGAACACGTGCTCGAAATCAGGGTCGTCGGCCAGGAGATCCTTGGCGTACTTTACGACACTGATCGGAGCCGAGCCTCCGTCTCCGGAGATTGTGACACTGGCCGTGGTGAGACCCAGTTCCCGGATCAGGCGGCGGAAGTACTCGGGTTCGGTCTTGCTGCCTTCGGTAACGATCATGGCGCGTTCTCGCTCTTCGAGGTGCGCGGGGGACCGCCGCGTATCGCGGGGTGACTTGCCACGTCTATTGCCCATGTCTGCTAACCTGCCACACGCGGCACCGCCCCAAACCGTCCTTGCAGATAGCCTCTTCGGAAAGGTCGCTCATCACGTGTCCTATAGTCCGAGAAGGGAACCAGGCGGGAGGCAAGGTCGTCGCCTTTCTCGACCAACCAGATCTGATCGCGCCCGATGCAATCTTCTTCTGTAACGGTGGGGTCATGGGTCGTGAAGATTATCTGGGCGTTGTCCGGGTTGCTTTTGGGGGAGCAAAACAAGCGGGAAATGTAGCGGAAGGCGAGGGGATGCAGGTGTGTGTTGAGTTCGTCGACGACAAGCGTGTAGCCGTTGTCGAGAGAGTCCATGATCGGGCCTATGAGCTCAAACAATGCGCGGGTGCCTGTAGATTCGTCACCGAAATCCAGGCGCGCCTTTGCTCCTGTCTCGTCTTTGCGATAGGTATGGACTTCCAATGTCTTCGCTCCCTCTGGAAGTATGGATTTCAATTGCTTTTGCTGTTTCTTAGGCAGGCTCTTGAAGTTGGTAGTTTCAAGAATGCTCCGTTCTTTCGCTTCCACATCTTCCAGCCGCAGGTCAGCATCTGCCAGAAATGCCATCACCCGGTCCTTCCAGTCATCCTCGTCAAGGCGGCTGGCCGTATGCGGCCCGATTGACTCCACATCGAGAATCGTTCGCAACCCTCTGCTCAGCCATTCGAAGGGGCGCTTCAGGGGCTCAGCATTGAGTTGCATCGCGGTGCTGAGAAAGAGGGCGTTGTCGCGCGTCTGCGCCTTCCAGCTTTGACGTTCGCCCTTTAGATGGGTCGTGCTTGTCTCCCACTCGTAGGCGTCACTTTCGGGATCGTATTCGCGGGTGAAGATCTGGCGCTGCTTGCGCGTTGCGGAAGGGCGTTCGAAGAGCCATTCCTCCCAGATTCGTTCGGCGTCGTAGGCGAAACCGTACTGGAACAGGCTGTCGTCATGCAGGAAGGTCACCTCGAATTCCGTCGGTGCATTGCGCCACTTGGAATGAAAGAGATGTGGCTCGTACTCATCGATGAGCGAGCTTTCGTTCTTGAACGAGTCTCGGACGAGGGAGTGAACCGTCTTCATGCTCCGGACCAGTCCGGACTTTCCGGACCCGTTGGCCCCGAAGAGGCAAGCCTGCTGCAGCACGTATGGGGCACCGTTGTTGCCGGTAGCAACCGCGTTCGGTGTTCCGCTGTTCGATGCGGTCATCAGGAAGCTTTGCTTGTCCCTGAAGGATCGGTGGTTCTGGACTGAGAATTCGACGAGCATGAGAGAAAATCCAGTTATGCGTCCTTCTTCTGATAGAAACTGCAAATATAGGCCATTATTTTCGATGCAAAGCAGAAAACGCTCTCTTTCGCAAAGCCCCTCCGTTTCGGCAGTGGGCTCGAATGGCTGGTTTGCAAACCTGCAGAGCAGAAAGCGGACGACCGCCTTCACCGAGCGCTTGCCATGCAGGCGGTTTACCTTCGGTCGCAGCGCCATGTCGTCCTGAGCGCGACCGATACTGAAGTTTCTCAGGATGCCAGAGGCAGAAACGCGCGGCACGTCTCCCCCAGCCCCCTCGGACAGGAGCGCTCAAGTTTCTAGACAAGGGTCTCCATCTTCGGCATTGCTTTGCGCATCAGGATTGGAGGGTCCGAGCGCCCCCCCTCGTTCAACAACGGAGAACAACGCACATGAAGTACTTTGCAACTGCTGCAGCGGCCATGTCACTGGCCTTTGGCGCACAGGTCGCCTCCGCTGCCTGTGACGATGGCGAAATCGTCGTC
>VYCX01000257.1 GCA_009843725.1 Boseongicola sp. SB0675_bin_26 | reverse complement strand
TCTCCGGATCCTTGGCCAAGGCATTGCAGGCGTCGTAGATCTCCTTCACGTTGCTTTCAGTGCCCGGCGTACGATGGATGTCTTCGGGGTCCACGCGCCACCGATTGAGCCAGTCGAACCGTTCTCGGCTCATGCCCTCGGGCAGTACGGCAATCGACCGGCATCCCAGCACTGTGGCGATCGCCACACCGCCACGGCAATAGTTGCCTGTCGACGGCCAGACGGCCCGATGCCTGGTTGCATCGAAGGCACCGGAAAGCAGACGCGGAATCAGGCATCCATAGGCTGCAAGCACCTTGTGCGTGCCGATCATCGGAAAACGGTTTCCCAAAGCCACTGCTATCCTGGCCCTTACTCCAGTCAGGGCTTCCGGGAGAACGACATGTTCCGGCACATCAACCAGGCTTCTCCGGTCCATGCCATTGTGCCAATGCACCCGAAACAGATTGCGGGCGTCAGGCCCATCGGGATCGACATCGGCGATTTCCACGGACTTCGAGGCAAGATGAACCGTGGGATCGGCAAGTTCCAGAATCCTGGGAAGAACTATGCCGGCATTTCGCAGCTTTTCGACGTTTCGATCATGCGCGGCATGATCGACTACTTGCAGTGCCAATCCGGGGAACATTCCTGCTCCTTTCCTTGATCGTTCAGGCGCGTGGTTCAGACGATCCCCGCTCCGCTACCATGCAGTCGGGCATCGCAAGAGCATTGGCCTTGTGTTCGAGGCGCCTTGCGGCTCCAGAATCGTTTGCCGGCAAGCGTCGTCCGCGACATTTCTGAAGGCAATACTGGACAACCTTCCGGCACCGCACCAGTACACGATCTCGGGCAAATTGCCGATGCACTTCAGACTCCTTCCAACTCAATCCGGACGAGTCCAGTTCTCCACCATGCTGAGGCGTCGGCTGAAGAACCGCTCATTCGTCCTCCCATTGACCGAAAATCTTCAACCCAGCGGCCGGCTTGCAAAAGGCTTGGCGAGGTCGAGCCGGTCCCATCACTGCAATACGTGTCAGTCAATCACCGGCAATTCCGCGGGCGCACGGCGGGTCAGAAGCTCGGCACCGTTCTCGCGGATCACGACATTTTCTTCATGCACCATGATCTTGCCATCGCCAAAACCCATACTGGGTTCTATCGTGACAACCATTCCGGCCTTGAGAACAGTCTTGTCAAAGTGTGCGTGCGACGGCCATTCGGTCAATTGCATGCCAAGCCCGTGGCCAAGGCGGCCAATTTCTCCTTCGCTTGCTCCATTCGCGAACAATACGTCGGCCATTGCGCGGAAGAGATCGGCTGATCTTGCTTCGGGAACCGCTGCGGCGATGCCTGCCTCAGTAGCCGCATAGACCACGTCATAGGCCCGTCGTATGTCGTCCGAGGCATGTCCAAGAGCATAGTTCCGGTCGAAGTCGCAGAAATACCCGTCGAAAACCGCCCCGGTGTCGAGCATCATGACCTCTCCGGAACCAAGAACGCGGTTTGTGGGCTGCTCGATTGCACCTGCAATGCCGCCTGGGCCGGACCCGCCGACCAGATAGGGAACGTCATCGGCACCTCGCTGGAGCAAATCGATCCGCATTTTAGCGAAGGCCTGACGTTCGGTGTCGCCGATCTGCACAAAGCCAGGGAGCGCCTCGAATGAGGCGGACGCAATTGCGCAGACGTGGGCAATCTTGTCGATCTCAGCCTCTGACTTCACCATCCTTTGCGCACGTACAATACCGGTGGCGTCGACAAAGCGGTCAACCCCGACCAGCGCTCGCAACCGATCAAAGTCGGCAGCGGGCATGCGGACATGGGTTTCGTGTCCCACGGGAATCCCGATCTTTCCGTCGGCACCGGCGACTTCATTCAGTGCTTCGGCCAATAGCGTTACGCCGTCATCGTCCGGCCGCGGGGCCGGCCAAGTGCGGATGTCCTCGATCCAGGTGGCGGCCATGCAAGCAGCCCCAATCCCGGGAATGACCGCGATCGGTTTGCCTAGGAGCGGAATCAGCAGAAACCAAGGGCGCGTCGGGCTTTGCCAGAACGGCGTGTGGAAGCCCGAATAGTAGCGAACCTCGGCTTCGGTTGACAGAAGCATGGCGCTCAACGCGAGCCGTTCCATCATCCCTTGAGCGATCACCGTGCGCGTTTCGAACTCGACGGTATCAAAGCCCCGGCCCGGTGAAGGTCTACCGTTCATGTCCAATTCGGTCCTCCTTCGGATTGAGCATCCGCGATTCGCGGACCTTGGAGTCGGCGGGTTCGCGGCCATGAATCGGACCAGGTTGGACCACGCGGCATCGCTTCTCCCGCAGCGGCGGCTGCATGTTGCCAGTTTGCGATGTTCCGGGCGGATCAGCCACCGAGAATTGCGACCCTGATCCATGTGCAACCGGACCGCCGAACGGGTGACCAAGGATGCCGGTGATGACGTTCCCGGCAGACTCAACCTCGGAATGGCTGCGTCCGCGATGATGGATGACGGCATCGAGCTTTTCCGGTTGAAACTGGATGCCGCGGCAGCACTCGCCGGTTCCAAGTTGCGCAATCAGTGCTTCAAATCCGGCGAGACCTCGCCGTTGGTCCGGATTGCCGGCACATTGAGGTCGACATGGACCGGTGCGAGTCCAAGGCACGACCGCATCTACAAAATGACCTCCTCCAGAGTCTTGGGGTGATCGGTGATCGGCTCCCAGCCATTCTCGGTGACGATGAAGCTGTCACCAACCTGGGCGCGAAACGTTTCGACCGAAACGGATCCGTCCACGGCCAGAACCATGCCTGGTTGAAGGATCGTGGTATCCCCGGTCACCAGTTGCGGCCTCTCGAGAAAACTGAACCCCGTCGCCCGCCCACACCGAAACGGGTATTCGTAACCGGCGTCCGCGATGACTTCGGCATAGGCGGCATGAACGCTTTCCGCAGTCACCCCTGGACGCAACGCGTCGAGCGCGGCCTTCTGACTTGCTACAGCCACTTCATAGATCGCTGCCTGTGACTTGTCGGCGACTTCACCGATCCAGAATGTCCGGTCGAACCCCAGCTTGAAGCGGTGGAAGTTGGTCATGCCACAGAAGCAGAGGAAAACGGGTTCGCCACGGCGCATGACTCGCGTAGAGGCCCTGCGATGCGTATTGATGATCGTTTCGCCCGAGGCCATGATCTGAAGGAAATGAGTGTTCGGTGACATGTGGGCATCATCGTAGTGCGCCGACAGCAACTCTGCCGCCTTGCGGGTGCCTGCCAGTGACGTGGCGATCGCCACCTCGTATTCCGGCACGCCATCGGCGATCGCGGCGCGACCAGCCTCCATCATGGCTTTGCCGACCTGACCGGCATGCCGGGCAAGCTGCAGTTCCTCGTCCGACTTGATCATCCTCAATTCGGCCAGGATAGCTGCCGCGCTTGCCAGTTTTCCGGGATCCACCAATTCGCTGAGAAACGTGCGCACAACTGGCGGCATTTGATCGGGTTCGATGGCGACGCGGACCGCATCATTGACGATGCCAGGCAGTTCTTCGCGCCATTCGTTTCCCTTCCCGTCGTTCCAGGGCGCGATCCTCTCAACCCGTGCAGTGGCGCGAGCGGAATTCAGGTCGATTGTCGGCGTGATGAGCAGGCTGTCGCCATCGCGCGGCACGGCCAGGATCGTCGGGCGACCGAATTCCATGTGAAGGTAGTCGCAATATCCGGTCAGGTAGTAGACATTGTCGTCGTCCGTGATCAGCGCCACGTCGATTCCGGCCTCGGCAAGGCGCTCGCGAAAGGCCTGCATGCGGGAAGAAAATTCTGTCATCTGCCTTCCTCTTTCTGAACGGGAAGGCGATCACGGACAAGTTCCGTCCAGAACGCCACTCCGATTGGCAGAACATCGTCGTTGAAGTCGTAGTCATTCGAGTG
Source organism: Boseongicola sp. SB0675_bin_26 (assembly GCA_009843725.1). Lineage (GTDB taxonomy): Bacteria > Pseudomonadota > Alphaproteobacteria > Rhodobacterales > Rhodobacteraceae > JAJEFO01. The sequence continues at coordinate 3,252 of VYCX01000257.1, read as the reverse complement.
AAGCGGCTGCCCGTGTGCTCCAACCTCTCCGTTGCCAAGAAGCAGGAAACAGCCCGGCACCGCAGCGGCAAAATGGGCGAAATCCTCGGAAAAGCTCATTGGTTGGCGGTCCGGCACAACGTCAAGTTCGGCGCTCCGAGCCGCACGCATCACCGCCTCCGCAGGCCCCTCGGCGTTGATCGTCTCGATGAACTCGATGCTGAAGTCCACGTCTACAGAAACACCGTGTGCCGCTGCAACACCTTCCGCGATCTGGCGCATGAAGATCTCGACGTTGTCTCGATCTTCGGGGCTGCGGGCACGTACGTCGCCCTTCAACGCCACCGTGCCCGGCAACACGTTGCGTTGACCGTCGGTCTGAAATTCGGTCACCGACACCACCGCCCCGGCGCCGGGAGGCAGCTTGCGCGACACGATTGTCTGCAGCCCCAGCACCAGTTCCGCCCCAACCGTGATCGTGTCATGGCCGGCTTGCGGCATCGAGGCGTGGCCACCCTGACCGCGGATCGTGATCTCGAACAGGCTTTCCGAGGAACAAATCAGGCCGGGGCAAGTTGACACCTGGCCAACCGGCGCACCGGGCAGGTTGTGCATGGCGTAGATTTCCTCGATGGGGAAGCGCTCCAGAACGCCTTCCTTGAGCATCGCCTGCGCGCCGAGGCCATGTTCTTCATTGGGCTGGAAAATGAACACCACGGTACCGCTGAAGCCGAGGTCTGTGGCGAGGGTTCGGGCTGCCCCCAACAGCATGGTCATGTGACCATCATGCCCACAGGCATGCATGACGCCGGGCGTTTCGGACGGATACGCGTGACGGCTTGCCTCATGAATCGGAAGAGCATCCATGTCAGCTCGCAACCCTATCGCCCGGTTGCCTTCTCCGGACCGGAGGACTCCGACCACGCCTGCGCCCTCATGCACTTCGAGGCCATGTTCACGCAGAAACTTCGCAACCTTGGCCTTCGTGCGGAATTCCCGGAACCCAAGTTCGGGGAATCGGTGAAAGTCACGCCTCAACGCCGACAGACTGAAGTCATCTGTATCCACAAGGACCTCCTTGACCATCCTTCCTGACCTGCTCCTACGTCATGCGGCAAAAGTGAGCTTGACCTGCTTCCGAAGTGGCGCGTCAGGAAACAGAATCCTCTCAAGGGGAATTGACTCTTGGCAACCCCCGACGGCTGCCGACCCGTCTTGGGGCCGCATCGACAAGATCCTGTTTCCGCAAGGCTTGCGGCAGAAGAGCCTTTCCGGGCCTGGAGAAGATATGCCCAAAACCTCTCAACTCGTCCGTGATTCCGGCTCGGCGCAGGCAACTCCAGAACTGTGCCTGGTTGGACGTGATGACTGGCTTGTCGATGGTCTGCTCGATCTCTTCGGCAACTTCGAGCGCGCGTATGCCGCCGCAACTCAGGAAGATCGCATCCGCGTCCGGCCGGTCGATCTTGATCGCGAAGGTCTTCCAGAATTCCGGGGTCACCTGTCCCATTTCCGTTCCGGTGCTCAAGTTGAGTCCCTGGATATCCAGCACTTCATAGCCCTTTCCCAGCAGGTACTCGGCTTCTGCAGTGTTGACCTCGTCAAGATAAGGCGTTCCCACGACAAGCTTTTTCACCTGCAGTTCGCTCAGCGCGTCAAGCACGCCCTGAGCTAGGCACATGGGCTGGGCCCATGGCGCACCCTTCCTGATTTCAGACATGACCCGATCCTCGCCGATCACGATGGATCCGCTCGTGCAGCTATAGCTGACAACATCCGGTCTTAGATCCGGCTGTATGCGAGACGCAGCATCCGCCATATGCTCGATGTGGCGCGACAGCGTTTCGTTAGTTGTATGGTCTTCGGTCTTTAGCCGGGTGAAGTGCACCGCAACGCCCTCAGGAGCCATGTCGAAGAAGTCGGATTCCGACGCGAGATCCGTAGACATGAGAATGAACCCAAGACGGGCGCGATGATGGCGACCCTTGTCCAGAATCGGGGCCCAGCGCCTGGATGATACTACGTCGCCGGACTTGAACATTTGAGGGCCCCTTTGCTGCGAAGGCTGTCGGGTATTCTCTTGGCAGGATAATGACCGGGAATCTGCGCTCCTAAAGTCTCAATCCCTGTAGTCAGGCTCCTCCCTGTCCAGCACGAGCTTCATTTCCTCGAAATGCGCAGTTTCCGCGTCCTTGTAGACTTCCCACTCGCATGCTGTCGCCTCGGCAAGTTCGTCCCGCATCACGGCAAGCTCCTGCCCGGTCTGGTAGGCCATGACCATTGTCCGGGCGGCGCGTTCAAGATGGTAAAGCGCGTCCCAGGCCTCGGCCACGCTGGTGCCGAAAGTGGTGACACCATGGTTCTGCATCATCACGGCCCGATGGTTGCCCACGGTCCGGGAAATCCGCTCCCCCTCCTCCTCGTCAGACGCGATCCCGCCGAAAGCCAGGTCATACGCCAAGCGCCTGAACCAGCGGGCCGTCACTTGGTCGACAGGCCTGATCGTCGGATCCTTCAGGCCCGCGAGCGATGTTGAATAAGGTGGATGGATGTGTAGCGCGACGCGCGCCTGCGGAAGGTTTCGGTGAAGAGCGGAATGGATCGACCACGCGCTTTGGTCCGGAGCGTCGGGTCGTTCCATGGTCGACGGATCTTCGGCGTTGCAGAGGATCAGGTCTGAAGCACGAACTCGGCTCCAGTGCACCCATCTTGGATTGACGAGGAACTCCTTGCCGTCCGCGCTGACTGCGGCGGAGAAGTGGTTTGCCACGCCCTCGTGCCATCCGTTGCGGCAGGAAAGCCTGAGGGCGGCAGCGAGATCAACGCGGATCGTCGCCTCGTCGCTGGCGAGTTTCGTCTGGTGGCGGGTCATTTTCTCACTCCATCTGCCTGCGGTGGAACAAAGGGCGTTGCCTGGGAACTGCCGCCCTTTCGGGGGCAGGAATGTCATGTGCTCGGCGGCACGCCATGCAAAGGTCAACCAGTCTCCGTCTTGTGCGCGACTCCCACCTGTTAGCAGCATCCGCCGAGACCGTCACTTCACTATTGTCTCGCCATCGTGAACCTGTGCCCGAAAGGCGGCAACCGGTTCGATCCGTGCGGGACGAATCCCTTCGCCGGATCTCCCACCTGGCCCCGAGGGCAGCGAAGCGGACTGTCCCGGCACGACGCCCGGACCCGGCACGGAGGCAATGACGTGTCATACATTGCCTGTTGCGCGCCTATCAATCTAACACACTTGAGTCCGTCTCATCTTCCCCTTCGAATTCGCTT
>VYCX01000026.1 GCA_009843725.1 Boseongicola sp. SB0675_bin_26 | reverse complement strand
GATCAGCCGTGACCAAACGCACAGCTGCCAAGTACAAGATCGACCGCCGGATGGGCGAGAACATCTGGGGCCGGCCAAAGTCCCCCGTCAACCGCCGCGAATACGGTCCCGGCCAGCATGGACAGCGCCGCAAGGGCAAGATGTCCGACTTCGGCCTTCAGTTGCGCGCCAAGCAGAAGCTCAAGGGATATTACGGAGACCTGACCGAACGGCAGTTCCGCCGCATCTTCGCCGAGGCGGAACGGGTCCGGGGCGACACCGGCGAGAACCTGATCGGCCTTCTGGAGCGCCGCCTTGACGCCGTCGTGTATCGCGCCAAGTTCGTGCCGACCATCTTTGCCGCGCGCCAGTTCGTGAACCACGGTCATGTCAGGGTTAACGGCAGGCGCGTCAACATTCCGTCCTACCGCGTCAAGGAGGGCGACGTGATCGAGATCCGTGACCGTTCCAAGCAGCTTGCAATCGTGCTGGAGGCGGTTGGACTGCCCGAGCGTGACGTTCCCGAGTACATCGAGGTGGATCACTCAAAGATGGCCGCCACCTTCGTGCGCACCCCGGGTCTGACGGATGTCCCCTATCCCGTGCTCATGGAACCGAACCTGGTCATCGAGTACTACGCACAGAACTAGTCGCGTCGACCGGCGGGACGGGTTGCCGGCACGACGAGGTTGCGGTCCTGCGCGCGCTTGAGCGGAAATGCCGGCTGCCCTGATCCCGGGGAGGAACATGCTTTCGCATTGCTGTCCGGTTCGGCACGCGTCGCAGCGAGGCGGTCTGTCGCATCGTGCCCGTGAAGCGCGCCTCGGTCTCGGAAAATGCCGCTCGGATCCATGTTTGCGGCTCAAGGGAGGATTCCCATGCCAAGCATCGTCAAGGTCGAGGACCTTCGCAAGACTTATGACAACGGGTTCGAGGCCCTGAAAGGTGTCACGCTCGACATCGAGGAAGGCGAGATCCTTGCGCTTCTCGGGCCGAACGGTGCGGGCAAGACAACGCTGATTTCGACGATTTGCGGGATCGCCCGGCCCACGTTCGGACGAATTTCGGTAGGTGGGCACGACGTGCAGTCCGAATGGCGCAAGACACGCAAGCTGATCGGACTTGTGCCCCAGGAAATCAATCTCGAGCCCTTTGAGTTCGTGCAAAGCACGCTGCGCTTCTCGCGCGGCCTGTTCGGCAAGCCACGCAACGATGCGCTGGTCGACGGCGTGCTGAAGGACCTCGCGCTTTATGACAAGCGGGACAGCAGGACGTCCGAGCTGTCCGGCGGCATGCGGCGCCGGGTCCTGATCGCCAAGGCCCTGTCGCACGAGCCGCGCGTCCTGTTCCTGGACGAGCCGACGGCTGGCGTGGATGTCGAGCTTCGCCGCGACATGTGGGCGCTGGTAAAGCGGCTGCGCGAGGAGGGAGTCACGATCATCCTGACCACGCACTACATCGAGGAAGCCGAGGCCATCGCCGACCGGATCGGCGTGATCAATTCCGGTGAACTGCTGCTGGTCGAGGAAAAGTCCGCGCTCATGCAGCGTCTTGGCCGGAAGGAAATCCGGATCAAGCTGACGGAGCCCGTCGAAGCCATCCCGGACGCGCTCGCCGAATACGATTTGGTCCGTTCCGGGGACGGCACGTCGCTGATCTATGCCTATAAGGCGACCGGAGAGCGCACGGGAATCACGCGCCTGCTCACGGCGGTGCAAGCCGCCGGGCTGGTCTTGTCTGACATCCAGACTCGCCAGAGTTCGCTCGAAGACATCTTCGTGCGCCTGGTTCGGGAGGAAGTTGCATGAACTGGTACGGCATCGCCGCAATCTGGCGTTTCGAAATGGGGCGATTCTTCCGTTCCATCCTCCAGTCGATCGTGTCGCCGGTGGTTTCGACGGCGCTGTATTTTGTAGTCTTTGGCGCCGCCATCGGCAGTCGCATGCCCGAGATCGAGAGCGTGGACTACGGGGCCTTCATCGTGCCAGGGCTGATCATGCTGACGGTCCTGCAGCAATCGGTCCAGAATGCAGGATTCGGAATCTACTTTCCGAAGTTCATCGGCACGATTTACGAGGTGTTGTCGGCACCCATCTCGTCGCTTGAAATCGTGATCGGCTATGTTGGCGCTGCCGCCACCAAGTCGATGCTGATCGGGCTCATCATTCTCGTGACGTCCCTGTTCTTTGTGGATTTCAGCATCGTCCATCCGGTGCTCATGCTGGCGTTCCTGGTGCTGACTTCGGTGAGCTTCTCGCTGCTCGGGTTCATACTTGGCATCTGGGCGCGGAATTTCGAGCAGCTGAACCTGGTGCCGCTCCTCGTTGTCACGCCGCTCGTCTTCCTCGGCGGATCCTTCTACTCGGTCAGCATGCTTCCTCCGTTCTGGCAGAACGTGTCCTTGCTGAATCCGGTGCTTTACCTGGTCTCCGGATTCCGGTGGTCCTTTTTCGGCACCGCGGATGTGCCGGTCGTGGCAAGCCTGGCCGCGATATTCGTCTTTGCGGGCCTCTGCCTGGGCATCGTCTGGTGGATTTTCCGGACCGGTTTCAGGCTGAAGTCATGAACGTGACGCGGTCACGACGGGCCACGGGCTGCATCACCCCAACGGCGTGAGCTTGCATGCAGCCCGGTTTCGCTCGGTTGTCTCGGGATCGCAGAGCCTGGTTGCTTCCGTCGAGACGGCCGCGCTTGCCGCCGCCACGCCCCATCGCAGGCATTCGCCGACCGGCTCCGCGCTGGCAAGCGCGAGCGTGAAGGCGCCGACGAAGCTGTCGCCCGCTCCGACCTTCGAGACAACCGGTCCGGGCGGGCTGACGGCGTGCCATGCCCCGTCCTTGTCTGCCAGCACCGATCCGTCCGCGCCTCGGGCGACGATGACGACACGGGCCACGCCCTTGTCGACAAGCCCGCGCGCGAACGTGGCCGTGTCGGCTCGCGTGGGCAGGGGGCGACCTGCCAGCTCTTCGCCTTCCTCGCCGTCCATGCGCAGGACGTAGACGGCGTCGTGCGGCTTCTCGGCGAGATGGAGCAGGGCCGGTCCGGACGTATCGACAATGAGGTGCGCCCGCCGTCCCGCCACATGATCCGCAAGGATGGACGGAAAGTCCTTGGCGACACCGGGTGGCTGGCTTCCGGAGAGCACGACTAGCGTGTCCTCGCCCGCCGCTTGGTCGACCGAGTCGAGTGCGCGCGGCACATCGTGCTCCTGCCACACCGGTCCCGGCATGACGAATCGGAATTGCTCCCTTGACGCCCGATCGATCACCGACATGGATTGGCGCGTCTCGCCCGGTCCCTGAAAGGCGACAGTGGGCACGCCCTCGAGCGCGAGCAGTTGCAGGAGATGCGCGCCCGTGGCGCCGCCGATGGCAACGAGCGCCGTGGCTTGGCCGCCCAGAAGCTTGACGGCCCGCGCGACGTTGATGCCTCCGCCGCCCGGATCGATCTGTGGCTCCGAACAGCGCAGCTTCAATTCGGCCACGATCTCCGGTGCCGTCGTTGAGAAATCGACGGTCGGGTTCAGGGTAATGGTCAGAATGTGGGACTTCATTGGCCGGTGTTCCTTGAGAGGGGCTGCGAGCGAAGGTCGGCATGGTCCCGGCAAAAGCGATCGCCCTTCGAACCCGTGGACAGGCGTGACCTTGCCGGGCGGACGCTCACGAGGCGGGTGCGCTGCCAGGTCATCGAGCGCCTGGCTTCTTCTGGAGAAGCGGCATGACATCCGCCATTTCGGGACCTCGCGTCTGGCCGGTGATTGCCAGGCGGAGCGGCATGAACAGGCTCTTGCCCCTTCGTCCGGTCTTGTTCCCGACGGCGGCTGTCCAGGTGGGCCAGGTTGCCCTGTCGTATGGGGGTGCCGGAAGCAGGGCGAACGCCTCGCTGACGAATTCGCGATCCTCTTCGGCAACGTCCGGCGGACCCGTCTCTGCAAGGGCTTGCCACCAGTCGCCTGCCTCTGAGCGTCGCGAGACGTTGGCGCGCACGGCATGCCAGTACTGCTCACGCAACTCTTCAGGAACGGCGCTCAAGTGATCCGCGACCTCCTCGACGGCGAGGCCGTGCACAATGCGCATCGTGAGAGGTTCCAGGTCCGCTGGGTCGAATTTCGTGGGCGCGACACCGAATCGCGCGATGTCGAAGCCTTCGATCAATTCGTCGTGGCTGGCGCACAGCTTGACCGGGTCGGATGATCCAAGCCTTGCCATGAGCGAAAGGACTGCCATCGGTTCGACGCCTTGCGCACGCAACTCACGCAGGCTGAGCGCTTTCAGCCGCTTTGCCAGCGGTTCGCCCTTGGCATCGGTCAGCAGCGAGTGATGGGCGAATCCCGGAGGTCGCCCCCCGAGCGCCTCCATCGCCTGGATCTGGGCAGCGGTGTTCGTCACGTGGTCCGAACCGCGAACCACGTGCGTAACGCCCATGTCGAGGTCGTCGACGACCGATGCCAGGGTATAGAGGATTCGCCCATCCTGCCTGATCAGTACCGGGTCCGACACGCTGGCTGCGTCGATCGACGTGTGGCCGAGGATCAGGTCTTCCCACTCGATCCTTGCGTGGTTCAGCTTGAAGCGCCATGCACCCGCGCCGCGTTCGGCACGCAGTCGATTCCTTTCGCCGTCCGAGAGATCAAGCGCTGCCCGGTCGTAGACCGGAGGCCTTCCCATGTTCCTTTGCTTCTTGCGCTTGAGCTGAAGTTCGGAGGGGGTTTCCCAAGCCTCGTAGAACCGCCCCATGTCGCGGAGCCTGTCCGCGGTTTCGTTGTAGAGGTCAAGCCTGGCGGACTGGTGCTCGACCCGGTCCCAGCCGAGACCGAGCCATTCGAGATCCGCCCGGATGGCGTCGACATATTCCTGCCGGGAGCGATCCGTGTCGGTGTCATCGATGCGCAGGACGAAGATGCCGCCCGCCTTCCGAGCGATCAGCCAGTTCAGAAGTGCGGTACGCAGATTGCCGACATGGATGAGGCCGGTTGGCGATGGCGCGAAACGGGTGACGGTCATCGAGGTCTCCTGATCGGCAGTGCCTCTTTCACACGAGTCGGGAATTGTCCATATAGGGAGCGTGATGGACTGGCGAGTGGCAGAGGCGCCGGATGCGGCGGTTATCGAGGCCATGGCGGTCGCATCTGTCGAGGCCTTGCCGAAGAGGTTTCGAGACCATGCCCGCGCAGTGGTGATCCAGGTCGAGGAGTTTGCAGAAGACGACATTCTTGCCGATCTGGAAATTGATGATCCGTTTGAACTGACGGGTCTCTATGACGGCATCCCGCTCACGGAAAAGTCGGTGTCGGACCAGCGTGGGCAACCGGACGCGATCTGGCTCTTTCGTCGGGCCATTCTGGAGGAGTGGATTGAACGCGGCAACGTGTCGCTCTCCGATCTGGTGGCGCATGTCGTGGTTCACGAACTTGCGCATCACTTCGGTTGGTCGGACGCGGACATCGCGAGCATTGACGAATGGTGGACGTAGCATGCAGGCCAACTTCTTGCTTGCTGACGCCCATCGGAACGCGCGATGACGCAGTGCGGGCTTTCCTTCTCCGATCCAGAATGATCAGATTGTGCGTTCGAAGGTCCTGCATGGGGCGGGTAGCCAAGCGGAAGTCGGCGCGACCAAAGGCGTGGCAGGAAGTGTCGGCCTAGTTCAGGCGCAATCCAGTGTCAGGTGCGAAGTATGACACCTTGCCTAGATCGAAGGCCAGTCTTTGGGTCGTCCCGGGTCGGGCGGTCGTTTCCGAATGCAGACGCGCCGTCACGCTCTTGCCGCCCAGTTGCATGACGACATAGGTGTCTGCGCCGGTGGGTTCCACGATGTCGACAATGCAGTCCGCAGCCTGCACGTTTCCTCCTCCCCGAATTGCTGGATCCGCGATGTCTTCCGGGCGCACACCAAGGATGACATCGCTCGGCAAACCGCGATTGACCTGGTCTGTCAGAATTATCGGTTCCCCGTCCTTGCGCAGGATTTCGATGTTCGTGCCTTCGTTGTTCGACCGCGTCTTGGCCGGTATCAGGTTCATCGCGGGGCTGCCCATGAAGTCTGCCACGAACAGGTTTGCGGGCCGATTGTAGATTTCGGATGACGTTCCGATCTGCTGGATTTCGCCGCCTTTCATGACGACGATCTTCGTGGCCAGCGTCTTCGCTTCGATCTGATGGTGGGTCACGTAGACCATGGATGCACCCAGGTTCTGGTGCAGCGCTTTGATCTCGGTTCGCATCTCAACGCGGAGCTTTGCGTCGAGGTTCGAAAGTGGTTCATCGAACAGGAACAGCTTGGGGTCTCGAACCAGCGCACGACCCATTGCTACACGCTGCCGCTGCCCGCCGGAAAGCTGGCCCGGCCGACGGCCAAGCAATGGCTCGATCTGAAGCTGCTGCGCAACTTGCGCCAGCTTCGCTTCTTGCGTCGAATGATCGACGCCTCGAACCTTCATGCCAAAGGTGATGTTCTTTGCAACGCTCATCGTTGGATAGAGCGCGTATGACTGGAAAACCATTGCTATGTTGCGGTCCTTTGGGCTGACATTCGTCATGTCCTGCCCGCCGATGCTCAGCTTCCCGCCCGAAATCGGTTCCAGGCCGGCGATGCAGTTCAAGAGGGTCGACTTGCCGCAGCCGGAAGGGCCGACAAGGACCAGGAAGTCTCCGGAATCGATCGACACATTGATGTCCGTCAGGATCTCCAGTGACCCGTAGTTCTTGTAGAGATTCTGGATTTCAAGGATCGGAGCCATCGGAATTATCCTTTCACAGACCCGGCGGTCAGACCGCGGATGAAGTACTTGCCCGCCACGACGTAGACGAGCAGCGTCGGAAAGGCCGCAATGATCGCGGCCGCCATGGCAACGTTGTATTCTTTGACGCCCGTAGTCGAATTCACGATGTTGTTGAGGGCCACGGTCACGGGTTGAGTTCCGGCTTGGCTGAACGACACGCCGAACAGGAAATCGTTCCAGATCTGGGTGAATTGCCAGATGACAGTCACAACGATGATTGGCAGCGATAGCGGAAGGAATATCGAACAGAAAATACGGAAGAACCCTGCCCCATCGACCTTGGCAGCCTTGGTAAGTTCAACCGGTATCGTGACATAGTAGTTGCGAAAGAACAGGGTCGTAAACCCGATGCCGTAGACAACGTGGACAAAGATCAGGCCCTGAATGGTCCCGGCAAT
>VYCX01000531.1 GCA_009843725.1 Boseongicola sp. SB0675_bin_26 | reverse complement strand
GGTCGTTCAACATTGGAGCACGCCACACATGAAACACCTCGCAGCCGCTGCAGCGGCCATGACATTGGCTTTTGGCGCACAGGCCGCCAACGCTGCCTGTGACGACGGCGAGATCGTCGTCAAGTTCAGCCACGTCACCAACACTGACAAGCACCCGAAGGGGATTGCAGCGACGCTGCTCGCAGAGCGCGTGAACGAGGAAATGAACGGGAAGATGTGCATGGAAGTCTTCCCGAACTCCACGCTCTACAATGACGACAAGGTGCTCGAGGCGCTTCTGCAGGGCGACGTTCAGCTTGCTGCGCCCTCGCTGTCGAAGTTCGAGAACTTCACGCGCCAGTTCAGGCTCTTCGACCTGCCGTTCATGTTCAAGAACGTCGAGGCCGTGGATGCGTTCCAGGCTTCGGCGTCCGGACAGGCCATGAAGGACTCGATGCAGCGTCGAGGTCTCCAGGGGCTGGAATTCTGGCACAATGGCATGAAGCAGATGTCGGCCAACGTGCCGCTTCTTTCTCCATCCGACGCCCAAGGGCTCAAGTTCCGGATTCAGGCGAGCGACGTCTTGCAGGCGCAGTTCGAGGCCATAGGCGCAAACCCGCAAAAGATGGCCTTCTCGGAAGTTTACGGCGCCCTTCAGCAGGGTGTCGTGGACGGGCAGGAAAATACCTGGTCGAACATCTATGGCCGGAAGTTCTTCGAAGTCCAGGACGGTGTCACCGAGACCAATCACGGCATCATCGACTATCTGGTGGTCGCCTCGACAGATTGGCTTGACGGTCTGGATTCCGGCGTGCGCGAGCAGTTTCTCCGCATCCTGCGGGAAGTCACCGAGACCCGCAACGGCGAGGCGTTTGCCGTCAACCAGCAGGCTCGTCAGGCAGTTCTTGACGCCGGCGGGACAATCCGCGAACTGACGCCGGAGCAGCGCACAGCCTGGGTTGATGCAATGCGTCCGGTTTGGGACAGGTTCTCGGATGATGTTCCGGCGGCACTGATCGATGCCGCCCAAGACATCAACATGAGCATGTAGCGCCCGATGCGGGCGGGCTTCCGAACTTGTCGGCAGTCTTGCCACGGAGAATTCAGAATGCGCGTTTCCGAGAAGGGACCCCGCCTCGGAAACGCGTCATCAGCCTGAAACTGCTACCTCGATCAGTGCCCCGCATGCACTCAACGCCCGCCCGGGAAAATTGCGGTTTCGGACGTCGGGGACGACGCATGGTTGCATGGCGCAGGCAACAGGCTGTCCGTCCGTCGCCTGGACCTTGTCGCGTTTAGGATGCCTTGTTTTGCGGGATGCAATCGAAGTCGGGTTCGGGTAGTGACTCTGACGGAACGGGGACATTGGCAATGCACGCGAACTGGACGGACGCGATCGAGGAAACGCTGATTGCGGCGCTTCTGGGTCTGATGACCCTTTTGACATTTGCGAACGTCATTGCCCGGTACGTGTTCAATTCAAACATCCTCTGGGCGCTGGAGCTGACGGTCTTTGCCTTCGGCTGGCTTGTGCTTCTTGGCGCGTCCTACGCGGTCAAGAAGGGCATGCATCTGGGCGTCGACCTGGTCATCAATGCAGTGCAGCCGCGCGCGCGCCGTGCCCTCGGCCTGGTTTCGGTTGCTTGCTGCATTGCGTTTGCATTCCTGCTCCTGAAAGGCGGCTACGACTACTGGGCGGTCTTTGCAGACCTGCCTCCAACCGAGGGGCGCTGGTTTCCCTTGGGTTTTCCCGAAACGTTCCGAAGCCAGTCCTTCTATGAGGTGAACGACATTCCGCTGCCCGGCTTCCTGAGATTCATCGAGGGCTGGTTGCTGTATCCGGGCGATCCTCCCTTCGAGAAGGTGCCGAAGGCAATTCCCTACATTGTGCTGCCATTGTCCGCCGTTCTCCTGCTCCTTCGATTCCTCCAGGCGGCATGGCGCATCTGGAAGGGCACGACCGACCGGCTGGTTGTCAGTCATGAGGTCGACGACGAGTTGGCGGAGACCCGGGCAGGCGAGAGGGAGATGGACTAGTGGAGGTCGTCCTTCTGTTCTCGATGGTAATCGGGTTCCTTCTGCTCGGCGTTCCGATCGCGGTTGCGCTCGGGCTGTCATCGACATTGTTCCTGCTGATCTATTCGGAGAGTTCGCTTGCCTCCGTGGCGGGAACGCTCTTCGAGGCTTTCGAGGGGCATTTCACGTTGCTTGCGATTCCGTTCTTCATTCTGGCGTCGGCCTTCATGACGACGGGTGGCGTTGCGCGCCGTATCATCCGGTTCTCGGTCGCTTGCGTCGGGCATCTGCATGGCGGCCTGGCCATCGCCGGCGTCTTCGCCTGCAAGCTCTTTGCGGCGCTTTCCGGCTCGTCCCCCGCCACGGTTGTCGCAATCGGCACGATCGTGGTGGCGGGCATGCGTCAAGTTGGATACTCGAAGGAATTCGCGGCGGGCGTGATCTGCAATGCAGGCACGCTTGGCATCCTAATTCCGCCCTCCATCGTCATGGTCGTGTACGCGGCGGCGGTCGAGGTCTCGGTGGGACGGATGTTTCTCGCCGGCGTTATTCCCGGCATGGTCGCGGGCCTCATGCTGATGGTCACGATCTACGTGATAGCCAAGGTCCGCCACCTGCCACGGGGCGACTGGAAGGGCTTTCGGGAAATATTCGAGAGCGGGCGCGAGGCGGGTTGGGGCCTTTTCCTCATACTCATCATTCTTGGCGGCATCTATGGCGGGGTATTCACGCCAACCGAAGCCGCTGCAGTGGCGGCGGTCTATGCATTCGTTGTCGCTTGCTTTGTGTATCGCGACATGGGTCCGCTCGCGAGGGCGTCCGAGGCAGCAAACATTCCGCTGTATCGCAAGCCCCAGGCGTTGATCACGGCTTTCGTTCACCCGGACACAAGGCACACTCTTCTGGAAGCCGGCAAACTGACGATCACGCTTCTGTTCGTCATTGCGAACGCACTTCTCCTGAAACACGTGCTGACCGACGAACAGATTCCTCAGGCCATTGCCGCCGCCATGCTGGAAGTTGGCTACGGGCCGGTCGCGTTCCTGATCGTCGTGAACGTCATCTTGCTGATCGGAGGGCAGTTCATGGAGCCATCCGGCCTGCTTGTGATCGTTGCTCCATTGATGTTCCCGATTGCGATCGAGCTTGGAATCGATCCGATCCATCTGGGCATCATCATGGTGGTCAACATGGAAATCGGCATGATCACGCCCCCCGTGGGCCTGAATCTCTTCGTGACGTCTGGCGTTGCGGGCATGCCGATGATGGCAGTGGTGCGCGCTGCGATGCCGTTCCTGGCCGTGCTCGTCGCGTTCCTGATTCTGGTCACTTACGTGCCTTGGCTCAGCACCTTCCTGCCAAACACGTTCATGGGTCCGGAAATAATCACGAGGTAGCGGCCCCTTCCGAAATCCGTGCGCCCGGAGACAGGCCTCAGTCACCTGTTTCAACGCGCAGCTTCCCTTCCACTATCGTGCGCGTGAACACGTCCCTTACCGCTTGCGCGGTGTCCTTCAGATGAGCCACGAGCGTGTCGAAGTCAGGGAAGTCGACACATCCGAGCATCAGCTCCCGGAATGCATGGGGCGCGGTTTCCGGGTCGAACTGGCCTTCAAGACAAAGGCGGATGACTTGCTGGATCTGGGTATAAAGATGCAGCGCGTCGACGAGCGTCGCCGTCTCGTTCGCACCGATCATCACCGGGCCAAGCGCCTCAAGCGTCGACCGCGTTTCGGCTCCCGGCGCCGGGAGGTCGTCCAGGACGTGGCCGGCATGCAGTCGCAGGAACTGCGCGATGAACTCGATGTCAATCAGGCCACCCGGAACCAGCTTCAGGTCCCAGACATTTGCGGGAGGCTTCTCGTCCGCGATCCGCCGCCGCATCTCCGCCATGCTCTTGGCGGACTTCTTCACGTCGCGGACGGCAAAGAGAACGTCGTCAAGCACTTCCCAGACGTCAAGGGCAAGCGTCTGGTCGCCAGCAACGACGCGGGCGCGCGTCAGCGCCATGTGTTCCCAGGTCCATGCTTCCTCGCGCTGGTATCTGCTGAAGGCCTTGATGTTGGTTGCTACGGGGCCCTTGTTGCCAGAGGGCCGAAGGCGCATGTCAACCTCGTAGAGCACGCCCTCTGCGGTCGGGGCGGAGAGGGCGGCTATCAGGCGTCGCGTAAGCCGGGTGTAGTAGCGAACCGGGTCGATCGGGTTGTCGCCATCCGATTCCGAGCAGTCCGGGTCGTGCGTGTAGAGCAGAATGATGTCGACATCGGAATCCGCGGTCATCTCCAGGCTGCCGAGCTTTCCGAGGCCGAGGATCGTCACCTTGCCGCCCGCGACGCGGCCGTGCGCGGCCTCCACTTCCCTCGTGACCGCGGCAAGCGCGGCCTGCATCGTCAGATCGGCTATGTCCGTGAAGGCCCAGGCTGCGCGCTCGCCGCTGATGGCGCCGGTCAGGAGCCGCACGCCGATCAGGAACTTCTGTTCGGCGGCGAAGATGCGCAGGCGGTTGAGGATTTCCTCGTGGGCGAACTCGCCGCTGAGAAACGCGTCAAGGCGGTCCGACAGCACGCGTCGGACCGGAAGCTCTGACAGCAGCGCCGGGTCGAGCATGCCGTCGAATATGTTCGGCTTGCGGCTTATGACCGTGGCGAGTTTCGGGGCGGCGCCGAGGATGTTCACAAGCAGCGACATGAGGCCGGAATTGCTGCCGAGGACGGAGAACAGCTGAATGCCGGCAGGCAATGCCGAAAGGAACGTGTCAAACTTCACAAGCGTCTCGTCAGGCTGCCCGGTGTCGGCGAATGTCTGCAGAAGCCGGGGCATGAGGTCGGCAAGACGATGGCGCGCCGCGTCGGTCCGGGTTGCACGGTAGCGCCCGGATTGCCACGTCCGGACGGTTGACGACACTTCGGACGGGCGTTGAAACCCCATCCTGCTCAGTGTTTCAAGCGTGTCCGGATCGTCATCGTCGCCGGTGAAAACAAAACTGCCTTCCTCAACCGGGTGGTCCTTGTCCTGCTCGAAGAGCCGGTCATAGTGGCCCTCGACCAGTTCCAGCGTCTTCCGGAACGTGTTGGCGAAGGCTTCGGCGCTCTCAAATCCCATCATCAGGGCGAGTTCGCCGAGTTCTTCCTCGTTGTCCGGCAGCAAGTGCGTTTGCTCGTCGCGGCGCATCTGGATCCGATGCTCGACATCGCGGAGGAACCAGTAGGCGTCCCGGAGCAGGATTTCCGTCCTGTGGTCGATCCATCCTTGTTCGGCCAGCGCCGCAAGGGTCCTCTCCGTCGGACGCGTGCGCAGCGCGGGCATGCGTCCGCCCGCAATCAGCTGCTGGGTCTGGGCAAAGAATTCGATTTCCCGAATTCCGCCGCGCCCGAGCTTGACGTTGTGTCCAAGCACGGTGATTTCGCCAAATCCTTTGTGCGCATGGATTTGCCGCTTTATCGAGTGGATGTCCGCTATGGCAACGTAATCGAGGTACTTGCGGAAGATGAATGGCGTCATTTCCCTGCAAAAGGCGCTGCCGGTCTGCAGGTCGCCGGCCACGACGCCCGCCTTGATGTAGGCAGCCCGCTCCCAGGTCTGGCCTCTGTCCTCGTAGTAGCGCATCGCGATTTCGTATGGCAGGGCAAGTGCGGTGGAGCCGGGGTCTGGCCGCAGGCGGAGGTCGGTCCGGAAGACGTATCCGTCTCCCGTGCGTTCCTGCAGGATCTTGATGAGACGGCGGATCATTCGGGAGAAGATGCGCGTGGCCTCTACCTCATCCCTCACGATTCTTGCCAGCGGGTCGTAGATCACGACGAGATCGATGTCGGAGGAATAGTTCAGCTCGCCCGCACCGAGCTTGCCCATGCCGATGACCGCAAGTCCCGACGACCTGCTCGGATCCTCCTCGTCGTTCAGGTCCAGCTTGCCTGACTTTTGCGCCGCCATCAGCACATGATTGACCGCCGACGAAGCGGCGGCGCGCGCGAAAGCGCTGAGCCACGAGGTGACTCTTCGCGTTTCGACAATCCGCCTGAGGTCGTAGAGCGCCAGCGAGAAGGCAAGCTGGCGCTTGAGCTCGCGCAGGCGCTGCATGAGGTCAGGTTCGGAAGGGTGGGTTCGCCACGCTTTCCTTGCATCCTCGACAAGCCGACCGAGCAACTCGTCCGGCACTTCAACGAAGGTTGGCAGGACGCATTCCGGGTGAGTGGTCGCGATGCCGCGAAGATGCGGCGAAAGCGCGACCGAGGCCAGAAGGAGGTCTCGGTTCCGCGACTCCCTGGCCAGGAACGCGATCAACTCGGGCTGGTCGGATCCGGCTTCGCAAAGATCGCTCAACACCTCATCCGCGACTTCCCCTGGAACGGATCTTATCGGCCTGCAGACTCCTGCAAGGAAGACTTCGTCGACTGGATCGGTGATCGTCGAATCCTGGCCCGGCATGCCAAATGCCTTTCTGCAAACGCTTCCGTTACATTGCTTGTCCCGTTCACGATTGACAAGTTCCGGGCCGGATCGCGCGGAAGCGGCGCGTACCCGACAGCGAGGCCGGGACTTCATGCACTCAATTTTGCCGGTGGAAGATGCGTATCCAGGACCAGGACGCCGCAGTCGCGGCCCCCTGATCTCATCGCGTGCGATTCAGGTCTTGACTGATGCCGTTTGCACCTGAGCGTCTGGAGCAGGCGACCCAGATACCTTGGGCGGGCTACTGATGGGCTTGGCGCTGGGCGGATCCTTCTGCCGCTGAACCGAACCGTCAAAATGTGCTCCCGATTCGATTGCAATCGTCTTGTGGATGATGTCGCCCTCGACGCGTGCGTTGGATGTAAGACGCACCTTGAGCCCTCGCACCTTGCCGACGACACGTCCGTGCACGACAACATCGTCCGCGTTGCATTCGCCCTTGATCGTCGCGCTTTCTCCGACGGTGAGGAGATGAGCGTGAATGTTGCCCTCCACCTCGCCTTCGATGTTGATGTCGCCGGACGTCCTGATGTTGCCGATGACCTTGAGGTCCGATGCCAGCACCGAGGGAGGCGGCTTGGCCTTTTGGGTGCGGGCCGGCACTTCGCTGACGGTCGGCACGTCCTCTCCAGTCTTTGCCTTGAAGGTCTCGCCTGACTTCTGATTCGAGTCGGGTTCGCTTGTCTTGGTCTTAGAAAACATCTCTCGCTGCCTTGATGTAAATCAGTGGGTTGATCGCTTTCC
>VYCX01000098.1:5148-7245 GCA_009843725.1 Boseongicola sp. SB0675_bin_26 | reverse complement strand
GCCACATATGACTCATCAACGGCCAATGCAGTCTGCAATGCCGCCATTGCCACAGCCAATGTGGCGATCGCAACAACCATTGCGCCCACTCCCCCACCGGTAAAGGCCGCCGCCGCAGTCGTCGGCGTCGGCGCGGTTGTAGTGGCATCCGTCGCCTGCCCGATGGCAGGCACAACTAGTTTCTAGATCATTGCTGGCATCTTTGGTGCCAGCTTTTCTGCATACGGGGAACGACCATGTCTGCAACTGGCAAGAAAAGGACAAAGCTTACCGCTCTAGCAAAAGTCGCATTCATAGGTGTCGCATCAATGAACGGATACTATATTGGCACCAAAATGTCCGGCTTTAGTCCCTTGTGGGTAACGGTCGCCCTGCTTTTGAATTGGGCTGCACTTTCCTTGGCAAGCATTCTTGCAGACTGGAGAGGCGGCCAGAAATAGCGGGTTCAGTCCTGCGTGCTTCTTTTCGGTGTCATGTCCCGGACGCGACCCAGCGACGTCAGCTCAAAGGAGATTCCGCTCTCCTGGTTCGGCAGGACGCTCTGGAAATACAGTCCGCTCTACATTGAGCTGATCCTTATTGCGGCCTGCCTTCGGCTGATCGGACTGGTAGAGCCCTTCATTTTCCAGGTCATAATCGACCGCATCCTGCCGTTTCAGAGGGAGGCGTCGCTCTTGGTGGTTGTTGCGGTGTTCGCGGCTGCCAGCCTGTTTCAGCTTGGGTTCGAGGCATTGTCAGAACTGCTTGGCATCCTAACGGCAAACCGGGTCACGCGCGAATTCGGATCCCGCATTTTCGATCACCTGTTCATGCTGCCCTTGCCCCATTTCCGGAAATGGACCGTGGGCGAAACCCTCACCCGCATTGGCGAGACTGACACGATCCGGAACTTTCTTGTTGACACGACAACGGGCGTGCTTCTGGACCTGTTCTTCGTCGCGGTCTATCTGGGCGTCCTGCTTGCGCTTTCGGTCCCTCTCACTCTGATCGTTCTGGCCGCACTTCCGTTACAGCTTGCCGTGTACTTTGCCTTCGGACCGTTTTTGCGGCGGCGGCTACGCGTTCAATTCGATGCCGGCGCCGCGCATCAATCTCGAATGGTCGAAAACATTTCAGGCATCGTCGCAGTGAAGTCAATCTGCGCGGAGGGCAAAATGCTGAAACAGCTGGACGAGACTCTCGGCCAGAACCTGTTTGCACACTATCGGGTCGGCGTCTTGAATGTCGTCAGCGAGAAGCTGACGTTCATCATCGAACGAAGCGTGACGATTTCCATTGTCTTCATGGGTGCAAACCTGGTCTTCGACGGTTCAATCACGCTTGGTGAACTGATCGCCTTTCACCTCATCGCCGAAAAGGTAACCGATCCCATCTCCGGTTTCTCGCGGCTCTGGGAGAGTTGGCAGAACATCAGGGTGTCCCGCCAGCGGCTCGGCGACATCGTGAACTCGCCGGTCGAGCCGTTTGGTGATTGCCCGAAACTGCCGGCGAACATCGAGCCGCGTCTCAGGTTCGAGAACGTCAGCTTTGCCTATGTTGACGACGCCCCGGTCCTGCAAGGATTCAATTTCGAGGCACGTCCCAATTCGCTGTCGCTCATTGTCGGGCCGTCGGGCATCGGGAAGTCGACTTTCGGGCGCCTGGCGGCGGGAATCGACGCTCCTTTGTCAGGCAGAGTCATGCTCGGAGGCTGCAACATCTCCGAACACGATCCGCATGACGTGCGCACATCTATCGCTTACGTGCCGCAGGAACCATACCTGTTTTCGGGCACGCTGCGGGACAACCTCCTGATCAGGATGGATCATGCAAGCGACAGGCTGCTGGAGGAAGCGCTGGAAGTTGCGGCTGCTGAGTCACTGACAGCTGAACTACCGCAGGGGCTGGATACCGATGTCGGGGAGCAAGGCGGCTCCCTCTCAGGCGGGCAGAGACAGCGAGTGGCCATCGCCCGAAGCATCCTGACTAGGCCCAGGGTTCTTGTTCTGGACGAACCGACAAGCGCACTCGACGAGACCGCGCAACGCAAACTTGCAGCGGGGATCCAGCGCCTGAGAAAGTCAACGACCCTGGTCGTGATCACGCACCGGCCCGATG
>VYCX01000098.1:0-5138 GCA_009843725.1 Boseongicola sp. SB0675_bin_26 | reverse complement strand
GGCCCGATGTCTTCGATGATCCAGATCAGATTTTCGATTTCGGGAGACTGCCCTGATCAACCCGTCGAAACCACCGGGCATTGCCTCGCCCACGCTCCACGCGACCATTCTGTTCACGATGGCGGTTTTCGTGGCCGTCATCGCGATGACGGTCCATTTCCGGGTTGAGGTCGTGGCGCGAGGCCGGGGCAAGATTGTTCCTGCAGGTCAGGTTCAGGTGGTCCAGCCAGAATTCCACGGGAAGATCACCGCGATCCACGTCGACAACGGAACGGTTGTCCGCAAGGGCGACGTCTTGGTCCAGCTCGACCCGACAGATGCCCTGGCCGAAGTCAACACCGCAAAGTCCGAACTGGAGCGTCTGCTGATCGAGAATGCCCGAATCGGAGCGTGGCTGGTCGGTCTGGACGGGCATGATCCTGTGGGTGCCGCGTTCCGGGATTCTGTGGTGAACGAATTCGCTGTTCCGCCGGAGTTGGCATTCCATCCCTTCCATTCGGAGCAACTCCGACTGCTCGAAGCCGAAGTCGCCGATCTGATGGCCGAACTCATGCGGATCGACGCCAGAGCAATCGCAAACAGAAAGTCGATAGAGGTCACGCATGCCGACATCGCCGGGATCGACGCGGTTATCGAGACCGGACAGGAGAGGCTGGACGTCGCAAGAAAGCTGATGGAAAGCGGCACCGGGAGCCGTGCTGCCTGGCTTGACGCGCTTGAGACTTTCAACCGCCTTGGGAGAGAACGGGACGTCCTGGAAAGGGAGATCGACCGGAAAGTGGCGGATGGCAACGTGCTGGCAGCAGAGAGATCGGGAGTCGTCGCGTCATGGCGCAGTCGCCTTCTGCAACGGCGTTCAGGGATCGACACCCGCTTGGCGGAACTTCGGGAGCGTGTGCAGGCAAGCAGGCGCCGAGTGGATGAATCCAGACTGGTTGCGCCGGCATCCGGTTCCGTGGATCGGCTCCAGGTGTTCACCGTTGGCGGCGTGGTGGAAGCTGGTCAGGAACTGATGCGTATTGTCCCGCAGAACCGGGAACTGGTGTTCGAGGCGATGTTCTCAAACGACGATGCAGGATTCCTTGCGATAGGGCAGAAGGCCAACGTCCGAATCGATGCATATCCTGCAGAAAGGTTCGGATTCGTGAATGGGCATCTTCTCGATGTTGCCGCGGACGCGCTCGAAACCGCTGATGGGTCATGGGGGTTCAAGGCAAGGATCATTCCCAGCGAACCGTATCTCGGCACGAGGACGGCGAAGCACGCGCTGAAGCCTGGAATGACAGGAACTGTCGACGTCGTCACTGACGAGCGCCGGATCATCACGTACTTCTTCGCTCCCATTGCAAAAACAGTTGGAGAGGCACTTGGAGAACGATAGTCACTTGCTGTCCATGATCTATCGGATTGTCGTGGACGTCATCTGGGGCTTGATTCGGGTGTTCAAATGACTCCACGTTCCAAGAAATTTTTTGCAGCGGGAAGTCTTCTCCTTCTCTGCGTTGTGGTCGTGACGGAGCGGGCGGGGTTGTCCAGTCCCGGCGAGTGGGGAACCGAAGCACGGCACGCCAGTTTTTTCGTGAAGACTGAAGCCGCGGACGCCGAAGTGCATCTCGTGTTCGCCGCCCCTCCGGATTCGCATCCGCTGCTTCACTACGCCGAGCATCTCGCCTGGCTGAATTCCGTGGGCGCCGATGCACGTGACGCTGACCGCCATTCCAACGCATGGACCAGCGACCGGGCCGTCGGCTACTGGCTGTCCGGCGCTCCGGAAGACTTGCCGGACCTGCTGGAAACGCTGTCCGGCGTCTTCGAACCCATCGACCTTCCGCGCGAGTTTGTCGAGCAGGAGCGCGATGTCATCTTGCGCGAATACGAGCGCCGCATTGCGGGCAATCCGGATGCACTGGCGGCGGAGGAAATGGACGCCGTTCTCTACGAAGGCAACGCCATCGCCCTTTCGGTGATCGGCATGCCGGAAGAGATCGTCGAGCTGGACCAGGACGAGGCCCGCGCGCTGCATGCCGAAACCCACCGGCCGGAAAGCGCGACCCTGGTCATCATCGGCGACGTGACCGGAAGGGAGATCCGGCGCGCGCTGCGCGAGGCGGGCTGGCAGGAGCCGGAGGGCAGGCGCGTCGAATTCGCCCCGCCGTCGTTCGACCTGGCGGCACCCACTGACACGACATTGCGTAGACCCTGGCCGAAAGCCACCCCGCGCCTGCTCTGGAGGCGAGTGGTGGCGTTGACCGAGCCCGTGCAGTTCGACCTGCTCGAAGCGCGGACGGCGCTCCTTCGCGACATCCTCGACACGAACCTGCCGGGCGGGGTTGCCGGGCCTCTGCGCTTCGACGCCGCCGTCGCCCGCAGTTTCGGCATCCGGATCTGGCCCGTCGACGAGGACAACGTCGAGGTCAGCTTCACGGCCTCGCCGGACTGGGGCGTTTCGCTGACCGCCCTGCAGGCCGTCTTCGAGGAGACGCTTGCGAAGACCGCTGAATCGGGCATCCCGGAAGCTACCCATGCCCGGGTCCTCGAGCGCTTCGACGGCTTCTGGCCGGACTGGGACGACGAGGACGAAACGGCCCGCTGGATGGCGGACTACCTGCTCGACCGTGTCTCCGCACTGCGCGAGCCTTTGCCCGAGCATGAACTGAGGCGCCTTGATCAAGGCCTCACCCATGAAACCATCAATGCGCTTCTGCGCCAGATCGCCGATGAAGGCCGCACCGTCGCCGCCTTCATCGGCCCGGAGGACACTTTCGAATGACCCGGATCCTTCTTCTCGCCGCACTCGTCACCCTGGCCGCCTGCTGGGAGGATGGCCCGTCCGCAAGTCGCGAGACCAGCCCCGGCGGCATCGAATACACGCTGATCGACCTGCCCGAGCATGAGGACGTGACGATTCACGTCGCCTGGCCGACCGACTGGGCCTATCGGTCCGGGACCGGCAAGGCCGCGCCCGTGACCGGGGCGCAGGTCATTCTCGCAGGAGGTGCCGAGGGCCATCCGGCCGGAGAGGTGGTCGAACGGTTCCCGGACCTGGGATCCGAAGGGAACATCCATGTTGCAGCCAACGATCACGTCATCGGGGAACTGACGTTCGAGCGCGACGGGATGGCGGAAACGGTGGAGATCGCCAATGCCCATTTGCGCGCCCCGACACTCGACCAGGCGTGGTTCGAGCGCATCCGGCACGGGATCGCGCAGAACATGGCCGAGGCGCAGGCGCGACACGTCCATGCCGGCTTCGACGCGGTTCGCTGGGCCGTGTTCGGAACGCAGCCCTTGCGCAACGCGATGTCGCTGGACGAGCCTGGCACGTTCGAGGCGCTGACGCGCGACGACATCGCCGCCTGGCACGCAGAGACCTTCACGCGCAATCCCGAGGCCGTCGTCGTCGCCGGCGGAATAGATGCGGATGCGGCGGGGCCCGCCCTTGACGCCCTGTTCGAGGGGCTGCCCGATTCCGGCCGCAAAGTATTGCAAGTGGCGACGCCGGACTTTACCACACGTCGCATCCTGCTGCACAGGCCGAATGCGGAAGTGACGCACCTGGCCTTCATCGCACCCTTGCCGCCGACCCGGCTGGGCGGAGAGCTTGAGGACCTGATCCTCGTCCACGCTCTTGGCGGCGACGATCAGGGCGTACTTTTCAATGCCGTGCGAACCGAACTGCGCGCGACCTACGGGTTCGGCGCCGGGATGGACAACTATACTCGCAAGCACCGCGTCCTGTTCATGGCCGGCGAGGTGGCGGCGGACAGGCTTGCCGAAGTCGAACGCGTCGTGCGCGCAGCCTATGCAAGGTTCCGCGAGCATGGCCCGCAGGGTTCGCTCGCCGACCGCAAGGCGCCGTTGGAAGCCAGATTTTCGGAACTTGCCGACTTTCTGGTGGATCTGGCGCGGTCGGAGCTGCAGGGCGCGCTTGACGGACACGGGCCGGGACGATCGCTCAAGCTGAACGACGAGTTGGCCGCCGTTACGGATGAAACCGTGAACGCGCGGCTGCGCAACGACTTTCCCGCGCCCGACGGGTTCGTCGTGATCGCCGTTTCGCCGGATGCGGATGGCTTGCCGGGCGCCTGCGTGATCAAGACGCCGCGCGAATCCATGGACTGCCAGTGACCAATGACATCGAGCGGGAAACGTTCCAATCCGTTCAAAGTGGAGTGAAGTCAAGCATTCGGTGCTGGGCGAGGACCCCGAACGGACCAGAACCAGCATCCAAGGTCTGGGCCGATCATCTGGATGACAACAATCCGGAAATCCGCGCGCCGACCCGCTCCGCCGCCGCCTCGACGTCCGGGTCCGACACGTGCGCGTAGCGCAGGGTCATCGCTGGATCGCGGTGACCAAGCAGCCTGGAGACGACCGGCAGGGGAACGCCCTCGATCACGCATTGACTCGCATAGCTATGCCTCAGATCGTGAAGGCGCACGTCCTCGATGTCGATCTCGCGCCGGATGTCGTGCCAGAGGGGCAGGTTGCCATAAAGCGGTCTCTCCGGATGCACCGGCGAGGGGAACAGGAACTCGCCCGGCGCATCCATCCGTCTCTCGACGATCTCGCGGGCCTCGGGACCGAGATGCACCGTTCTCGGACCCGTCTTGGCGTCCGCGAGCCTGAGACGGTCCCCGTAGACCTCGTGGTGCTTCAGCCGGACGATCTCGCTCTTGCGGGCGCCGGTGAGAAGCAGGAGACGGATGATGTCGGCCTGCATGCCCCTGCGGCCTCCGGCATGCCGGTCAAGGGCCTGGTTCAGCCGCCGTATCTCGTCCCGGGACAGGAACCGCGTCAGCCTCGGCCGCCGGTTCGGGAGCACGGACGCCGCCGGGCTGGAATCGATCAGGCCGCGCTCCATCGCGAACTTCAGGCTCTGGCGGAGGAGCCGCAGCGCGGAGTTCGCCCCGCCGGGAGCGGTCTCGCTGTACCGCTCGAACCAGTCCTGGACGGCCCGGCGCGTGATCCGGTCAAGCCGCAAGGAGCCGAACTCGGGCAGGAGCCTCCCCCCCAGCACGTGGTCCCACCCCCTGACCCGCCAAGTGATGCACCAGCCGGCCCAGCTTTCCCCCCAGACCCCCAACGCCAAAGCCCGGTTGCTCGGCAAATCGCAAGAACCCGCGAAACCAAAGGCC
>VYCX01000229.1 GCA_009843725.1 Boseongicola sp. SB0675_bin_26 | reverse complement strand
CGCGGAGAGCGATCCCATGCCAGCCAAAATTGGTGAGATATCCGGGCTAGCCCGGTTCAGTCGCCCTCGTCGATGAGTGAGCGGTTTCAGCCTGTTCGGGTCGTCGACCATGGAGCCGACGTGGCCTGTTGTCGCGGACGAGAAGTTGAACGCGACGCCTGACATGGTCTCGTAGGCGTGCAGCGCGTTGGTTCCCACGGTGCAAATGCCCGTCCTCTTTCCATGGGCTTCCAAGGCACGCAGGGTTCGCACGGCCGACACCGGCAGCCGTCCGGCGCCCAGCATGCACAGGACGGCGGCCTGTCTCTCGCTCCCGGCCGTCAGGGCTTCAACCGGTCCTCGTTGTTTCTCTTGCCTTCGTCGAAGGCAGCGAAGGTCCTCTCCATCGCGAGCGAACGGGCCGTGCGAAGTCACGATTCGGGCCTTCCTGCTGTAAAGATGCGGCCTTCCGTTCCGGCTTTCCCAGTTCATGGAGTCGAGGAAGCTGTCCGGCCGTTCGCGTCCTTGGCACGTTTCGGCGACCTTCCCCGGAGCGAAGAAGAGGTCTTGGACATGGCCGGGTCGTGCGGGTCTTCGGCGATCGGAACGACTGGGGCTGCGCTGCCGACGCCCGGATGGCTTCAGGGCGCGTCAATGAGGAAGCTCCCGTCCCGACTTGCAACCCTGTACAACCTCGATTTCATGTAGTCCCCGTCCATGACTCCGATCAAGGTGGCGCATTTGTCGGCACTTGCTCGCACAGATCCAAAGTGTCTGCATTCCAACGGGTCATGGTTCGTGGCGCGGCGCACGCCATTGGCTGACCGGGATCCTTATGCGATCGCCAAGCGCGGTGCCCGAGAGCCAAGTCCGTCCATGCTGCATGAACTCCTTGTCCGGCAAAGTGTCGTGCCGTGGTCCCGGCAATCACCTAGGTTCCCGCAAGGTGCCACTCACGCGCCAAGCGGCGAAGGTCCTCAAAGCCGTTCGACCGCGATCTCGTCGTGCGGATAGAACGCAACGTGGTTCTTGATGGCAGCTGCCGAGTCAAGTGGCGCTTCGTAGGACCAAGCCACGTCCCTTAGGGTCGTGTCGGTTGTGGCAATGGAATAGTGAGCCGCATCGCCCTTCCATGGGCAGGTCGTGACCTTGCTGGATCGATCGAGGAATTCCATCGCGATATCGGTGCGCGGGAAGTAGATGACCGGCGCGTGTTCGCTTTCCACCATTTCCAGTGCCGAATCGCTCTCGCCGAGGACTGCGCCTCTGGCGCGCACGACCCACGTGCCGGACGCAGGTCGAACTTCGAAGCGGTTAGCCATCATGCTTCTCCCAATCTCCCCAACTCAAATGGCGTGAACGCGACAGTTCAACGCCAATCGAGGGTCTCCGTGGCAGCATCGAGCCACCTTCTGGCCGATGCAGAAAGCAGGTCACCGATCTTCTCTCTAACTTCGGAATGGTACGCGTCGATCCAGTTCCGCTCCCATGGCCCCAGCAGCCTTGCGTCAATCAGGCGACGGTCAAACGGTACGTAGGTCAGTGTTTCGAAGCAAAGCCGTGACCGTTTGTCCATGGACTCACCGTCCTTCCGCACCACAAGCAGATTCTCGATGCGGATGCCGAATTCACCGGGCCGGTAGTGGCCGGGCTCGTTGGAGAGGATCATCCCTGGCTTGAGGCTTGCCATACCCGTTGGCGAAATCCGCTGTGGCCCTTCATGCACGTTCAGGCAAGCTCCGACGCCATGCCCGGTGCCATGGTCGTAGTCGAGGCCCTTGCGCCAAAGCGCGGCGCGGGCGAGGGCGTCGATGTCTCTGCCTGCACGTCCGCTCGGAAACCGGGCGAGCGAGACTGCGATCAGTCCCTGGAGCACGCGGGTATAGCAGTCGCGGTGGACGTCCGACGGCTCTCCGACGGCAAGCGTGCGCGTGACGTCGGTGGTCCCGTCGATGTACTGACCGCCGGAATCGACCAGATACAGCTCTCCTGTCCTGATCTTGCGGTCCGTCTGCTCGGAAACGCGGTAGTGAATGATCGCCGCATTGGGTCCGGAACCCGAGATCGTGTCGAAGGAAACATCCATCAGGTCCCCAGCCCGCGCCCGGAATTCCTCAAGCGCCCTGGCCGCGGATATCTCCGTCAGTCCGCCTTTGGGGGCTTCCTTGTCAAACCATGCAAGGAATTCGACCATTGCCGCGCCGTCCCTCAGATGCGCGCTCTGCATGCCCTCGATTTCGGCATCGTTCTTGCACGCCTTGGGCATGAAGCATGGATCGTTGTCCCAAACGGCACGGTCTTCGAGAATTTCGGCAATCTTCCATGGCGCGGTTTGTTCATCGACCCGGACCGGCCCTTCCAGGCGCCCGACGGCGCTTCCGAACGCGTCCTCGTCCTTGAGGTCGATGTTCGGGTCCGGTCCAAGATGCTCGAACTTTTCCGGAGAAGAGAACAGGCTCACGCGACCTGTGTCGTGAAGTATCGCAAATGCCTGAACGACGGGGCTGCGTGGAATGCCGCCGCCTCTTATGTTGAGAAGCCAGCAGATGCTTTCCGGCAACGTGAGAATCGCGGCACGCTGTCCGGCATCCTTCAATTCCTGCGCAAGACGCTTGCGTTTCGACGACGACTTTTCGCCGGAAAGCTCGAGCGGATGCGCACGGACGGTCTGGACCGGACGCGCTGGCCTGTCCGTCCAGATCCGGTCAACGAGATTGTCCGTGGGCTGCAGAACGGCATGGTCACCGATCGCGTTCGTGAGTTTCGTGATTCCGTCCACCGTGTGGAGCCATGGATCGAAGCCCACCTTGGCCTGCCGGCCGACATTCTCGGTCAGCCATGCACCCGGCTTGGTCTCTGCGGGGTCCAGGGTCGCGAACTCCTCGGCGACCTGGTCGCGCACTTGCAGCCGATAGCGTCCGTCGACGAATATGCCGGCGGTGTCCGTGCAGATGACGGCGAGCCCGGCCGATCCCGTGAAACCCGTAAGCCAGGCAAGGCGCTCATCGGCGGGCGCGACGAATTCGCCCTGAAACCGGTCCGCGCGAGGCACGAGAAATGCGTCGAAGCCTGCTTCCGCCATGGCTTCGCGCAGCGCTGCAAGGCGCGGCGGTCCCTGTTCGGGGCTGGCGGTGGCGTCGAAGGACTGGAACATGGCCGCCAAAGAGCAGGAACCGTTCCCGGGCGCAAGCCGGAACGGCTGCCGGGTCTTCAAATGGCAACGTGACCGTGCAGGTGCCGTGAGACGCTGCGTTTCATGTTGTGGCGACGGGACGCAGACCAGTTTAGGCGTCCGGCGCAGGAGCCAGGCCAGCGTTCAGGCTAGCTACCTAGGCGCGCTTCTTCGGCTGTCGCCTCTCCTGGCCATGCGCTTTCGCTGAACCGGATCGGCTTCAAAGAGCGCCGCCAGTTGCTCGGTGATGGTCCCGGCAAGCTGTTCCACGTCCGTGATCGTGACCGCGCGGCCATAGTATCGGGTCACGTCATGGCCGATGCCGATGGCGAGAAGCTCGACCTGATTCCTCCGCTCGATCATCGTGATCACGTTCCGGAGATGCCTTTCCAGGTAGTTTGCCGGGTTCACGGAGAGGGTGGAGTCGTCGACCGGAGCGCCATCCGAGATGACCATGAGGATGCGCCGCGCCTCCTGCCTGGAAAGAAGCCGTCGATAGGCCCATTCAAGCGCTTCGCCGTCTATGTTCTCCTTGAGCAAACCTTCCTTCATCATCAAGCCGAGATTCTCTCGGGCGTGTCGCCATGGTGCGTCGGCGGCCTTGTAGATGATGTGGCGTATGTCGTTCAGCCGTCCGGGCAGTTGCGGGCGTCCCTGTTGCAGCCAGTTTTCGCGTGCCTGTCCGCCCTTCCACGCACGCGTCGTGAAGCCCAGAATCTCGACCTTCACAGCGCAGCGTTCCAGGGTCCTGGCAAGCACGTCCGCGCAAATCGCGGCAATGGAGATGGGGCGGCCACGCATTGATCCAGAGTTGTCGAGCAGGAGCGTCACGACCGTGTCCCGGAACTCCATGTCCTTTTCCTGCTTGTAGGCCAGGGGCAGGGTCGGGTTGACAACTACGCGGGCCAGGCGTCCCGCATCGAGGATGCCTTCCTCGAGGTCAAAGGTCCACGTGCGAGTCTGTTGTGCCTGAAGGCGGCGCTGCAGCCGGTTGGCAAGCCGGGAAACCGCTCCCTTCAACGGCTCAAGCTGGTTGTCGTGATGCGTGCGCAGTCGCTCCAGTTCCTCCGGCTCGGCGAGCTCGTCGGCAGCGACCTCTTCGTCAAATTCGGAACTATGGACGGCGTAGGTAGGGTCTGCGTCGCTTATCGGCTGCGGCGCGGGCGGTTCAATCTCGGCGTCGCCTTGAGGAAGTTCGGTGTCCTCTCCTTGGTCCAGGTCCGCCGACTCGTCGAGGGAGACTTGCGCCTCCGCCTGATCGTCCAGCTGTTCCTGGCTCTCGTCCGGCGCGGCATCTGAGCCTTCCTGTTCCTGCTGGCTCTGGTCCTCGCTGTTCGCTTCCTCGTCCTCGGGCGCGTCCTCCGCGGCCTCGTTGTCCTCGTCCGGGTCTTCGCTGTCAGGGTCGTTGCCCAACTGGTCGCCGTAGCCGAGGTCACGGATGACCTGGCGGGCGAAACGCGCAAAGGCCGCCTGATCGGTCAGCGTGCCTTCAAGGTCCTCCAGGGTCGTGCCCGCCTTCGCCTCCAACTGGTCACGCCACAGATCCAGGACGTTCGCGGCTGCCGGAGGCAGAGGGCGGCGGCTGGCAAGCTGACGCACCATGTATCCGGCGGCGGCGGCCAGCGGCGCATCCGACATGTCTTTCAGTTCGTCATACCCCTTGCGTGTCGCATCGTTGTCTATGCGTGCGTCAATGTTGCCGGCCGTGCCCGGCATGTCGCGCGCACCGACCGCCTCGCAGCGAGCCCATTCCATGGCCTGGTAGATGTCCCGTGCCATCTGACCTTGTGGCGAGTAGCGGTCGAAACAACTCTCGTCGTGGTACTTCCGGCGCATCGCGAAGCTGTCCGCGGTCCCGCGCGCGAGCAGGACTTCAGCCCGTGTCATCCGGCGCGTGACCTGCGGCAGCCGTATTCCGTCGGGCGACATGCCCGGAGGGTCCACCGAAAAGCTGACGTCCATCTCCGGATCGTCGGCCAGGGTCTTGGTCGCTTCCGCGAGGGCCTTCTTGAACGGGTCGGCCGGACTGTCAGGCGTGCGAGTCATTGAAGCGTCATTTGACAAATCGTGCCTCAGGACATCTCTTTCGTCCTGAAGCGTGGAGTTTCGGGTGCGGCAGGTCCACCGGCATCCCGGGATGCCAAGATGCAGGCATTGCCCCCTGCGCCTGCGAGGTGGGGCGATCGATGGGCAGGCCGCTTGCAGGCCCGGTCACGGGACCGCCACGCTTGCCGCACTCTCCGGCAGTTCCTCGTCGAAGCAGCGCTGGTAGAATTCCGCGACGGTCTGGCGCTCGAGTTCGTCGCACTTGTTGAGGAACGTCAGGCGGAACGCGTAGCCGACACTGCGGAAAATCTCGGCGTTGAGCGCCCAGTTGATCACGGTTCGCGGGCTCATGACCGTCGACAGGTCGCCGTTCATGAATGCCGTCCGCGTCAGGTCGGCGACGGTAACCATCTGGGCAATGGTCTTGCGGCCCTTCGCGTTGTTGTAGTGCGGCGCCTTCGACAGCACGATCGCGGTCTCGGCATCATGGCTCAGGTAGTTCAGCGTCACGACCAGTGACCACCGGTCCATCTGGGCCTGGTTGATCTGCTGGACGCCGTGGTAGAGCCCGGTCGTGTCGCCCAGCCCCACCGTGTTCGCGGTTGCGAACAGGCGGAAGGACGGATGCGGCATGATCACTTCGTTCTGGTCGAGAAGCGTGAGCTTCCCGTCTGATTCCAGGACGCGCTGGATCACGAACATGACGTCCGCACGGCCAGCGTCGTATTCGTCGAAGACGATGGCGGTCGGGTTGCGCAGCGCCCAAGGCAGGATTCCTTCCTGAAACTGGGTGACCTGCACGCCGTCCCTGATCTTGATCGCGTCCTTTCCGATGAGATCGATCCGGCTGATATGGCTGTCGAGATTGACGCGCACGCAGGACCAGTTGAGCCTGGTCGCCACCTGCTCGATATGCGTGGACTTTCCGGTGCCGTGGTAGCCTTGAATGATGACGCGTCGATTGTACTGGAAGCCAGCCAGAATCGCGAGTGTCGTGTCAGGATCGAACTTGTAGGTCGGATCAAGCGCGGGAACGCGGTCGCTTGGCTCGACAAACCCCCTTACCTTCATGTCCGAGTCGATGCCGAAGACTTCGCGCACGTCGATTTCCTCGGTCGGCTTGACATCCGCGTCCAACAGACGATGGTCCATGACACTTCTCTTTCGCTTGCGGGGTGAGACTTTTCCGACACCTGACGTGCCTCATTCCGGTTGCGGGCGCAAGGGAAACCCTGACGTCGCGCAACGCGTTCCGGATGCGACGTGGCGGGAGGCTGTTTCCCGGATCGCGTTCCAGCGGGCTGGCTTCTGGCCAGGTGCTTAAACGTTGCCTACCTGCCTTGGAAGTTCCTGCTGTCCTTGATCTGGTCCCAAGCCCAGACAACTTCAGAGAGTTGCTCTTCATGACCCCGGTCGCCGCCCTTCATGTCAGGATGAAGGATCTTTATCAACGCCTTGTAGGATTTACGGATTTCGGCCTTGGTCCAGTGATCCTTCGCTTCGAGGATGTCCAGTGCGCGCCGTTCGGTCGGAAGAAGCCTTCGTGATCCCGTGATCGACTTCCCGGGGTTCTGCGTGGCGTTTTCTCCCAGGATCTGATGCGGGTCGTCAACCCCGAGACGTGACCAGGCGCGCGCCTCTTCGCCGTCCTTGCCGAATGGCTTGGTTTCACGTTCCCAGACCCGGTCCCTGTCAATCTGCTTGGCCATTTCTTCCTCGGTGTGCCCGTGAAAGAAATTCCACTTCAGGTTGTACTCCCGCACATGCTCCTTGCAGAACCAGTAGAACTCATCGAGATCATCCGGAGACTTCGGCGCCCGGTACTGCCCGGTGTTCGTGCATCCCGTGTGCTGGCATTGCCGCGTCGACGTCTCGAACGCGCCCGACATGCCGCGTCGCGTCCGCGAGCGCTTCTTCTTGTCCGTAGACACGCTGAGATCAAAACCAAACGGATCCTTGGCCATGCGCCGTCTGCCTTTCCGACTCGGATCGAAGAGTCTAGCTTCTCGGCCAGCAGATTGAAGAGGCAAATGTCAAAAATCCGTGTTGAGGACGCAATTCGCCAAAAGCTTGCAGCTGCATTCGCCCCGCGCGCGCTT
>VYCX01000189.1:4461-7335 GCA_009843725.1 Boseongicola sp. SB0675_bin_26 | reverse complement strand
GGCTGGCCGGGTTTCAGCGTCCCAAGAAGATCGTCTTCGGCGAACTCCCCAAGACGTCAACGGGCAAGATCCTGAAGACCGAGCTTCGGAAGCGCATCTGAACCAGGGGGCGATTTGCCATGACACTAGGCAGGGTCCAGTCCGACACCGGCGTGACGCTTGTTGGGGCAGGCCTTCCGCATGCCTCGGACATCACGGCATCGATGGCGCTTGCGCCGCACCTTGTCGCCGCGGACGGCGGCGCGAATTCCTGCATTGCCGCCGGAGTCGAGCCATGCGCCGTCATCGGCGATCTCGATTCGATCACCGAAGAGACACGCACCGCCCTGCCGAAAGCCAGGATCATCGAGTATGCCGACCAGGACATCACGGATTTCGAGAAATGCCTTCGCCTTGTCGACGCGCCCTTCGTGATCGCCACCGGCTTCACCAATGGCCGGCTCGACCACACGCTGGCCGTGTTTTCGGTTCTCGCGCGTTGCATAGGCCCGCCCACGCTCGTGCTGGGCAACGAAGACGTTGCCTTCGCAGCGCCGCGTCGGCTGGTTCTCGACCTTCCCGGAGGCACGCGTTTCTCGCTCTTCCCGATGACGCCGGTGACGGGCTCCTCGACAGGACTTCGCTGGCCCATCGACGGATTGACGCTCGATCCCCTGGGCCGCCTTGGCACGTCCAATCAGGCGTCCGGGCAAGTTGAACTCGACTTTGACAGTCCGGGATGCGTCACGTTGATTCCGAGGCTTCACCTCGCTCTGGCAGTCGCCGCGCTGACCGGCTCAGCGCATGCTCCCGGTAGATGACATAGAGGCCCGACGCGATCGTCACGAGGATGCCGGCCAGCGCCAGGCCGTTCGGGAAGTCCTGGAAGATGAGCCAGCCCAGCAGGGCCGCGATCGGGATTTCAAGGTACTGCATCGGCGCCACTGTCGCCGACGGCGCGAAACGCAGGGACCATGTCATCATGAGATGCGCGCAGGTCCCGAGGAGCCCCATTGCGGCCAGCAGCCACATCGAGACCGGGTCGGGCATTGCAAGCGCGAACCCGGGGACGTCATTGGGCGCCAGTACAGCCAGGAGAGGGACCAGCAACGCGCAGGCGATCACGCCCGAGACCGCCTGCAAGGAAACGGCGTCCACCTCTTTCGCCAGCTGCCGCGTCGCAAGCACGAAAAAGGCAAAGTCGATCGCGACGGCCACCGGCAGCAGCGCCGGCCACCCGACCTCCGCAAGGCTTGGCTGCATGACCATCAAGGTGCCGGCAAAGCCGATGCAGCAGGCGATCATCCGACGTCTGCCGACGTCCTCGCCCAGGACAAAACGGCCAAGAAACAAGGTGATGAAGGGCATGACAAAGGCTATCGCCACGGCATCGGCGAGCGGCAGGTACCTGAGCGAAAGGAACATCAGGCCGATCCCCAGCACGTGCAGGACTGCCCGGATCGTGATCAAGCGAAGCCTCTCGAACGCCGGCGCAAGGGAAATTCCCGCGAACGCGACAACGGGAAGGAGCACCATGGCCTGAATCGCCATTCGAACCGTCACCAGGAGGGCCACATCGACGTGCTCGCCCAGCAGCTTCGCCAGGGCGTCTCCCATTGGCACCATCATGCAGAAGCCCAGCATGAGAAGGACGCCGATCACGGGCTGATCGCGTGTCATGGGCGGAACCTATCCGTGCAACGCGAATGTGCAACGGCTCGTTTGATGGCACCCGGATCCAGTGCGGCGGCAGCGAAGGAGGCCAAGCTCGATTGGTCGAACGAACGGGCGGACGCACGAGTTCGCATCGCGCTGACCGCAGGACAGGCAACGGGTTCGGGACTTCTTCCGGCATGGACGTCCCGCTTGATTTGGGACAATGCAAGCCATCGTCGCCCGTGATATCATGGGAGTTGACCAAAGAGGGGGCAGGGCAATTTCGCCCCGGTGGGCTTGCCGACGCCTGTTCCCCGAAGGAGGCCAGAAATGACAGTATTCGTTGCGTTTGCCACAGTAGAGGGCCAGACCGGAAAGATCGCGCAGTTCGTTTCCGATGAAGTGCGGAGCTTGGGTCGGGACGTGTCGGTCCTGGACGTCGACCAAACTGCCTCCGCGGATTTCAACGGCGTCCAGCATGTCGTGCTCGCCGCATCCGTGCATGAGCGACGGCACCCCCGAAGTTTCGAGGCATTCATCACCGCAAGCAAGGAGGAGCTGAAGGCACGCCGGACCATGCTGCTTTCGGTCAGCCTGAGTGCGGCTTTCCCTGAAGGCATGGCGGAAGCGGAGGACTACGTGGTCGAAATGAACATGCGGACCGATCTCTCGCCTGACGTCACCCTCCTCGTGCCGGGCGCGGTGCAAAAAGGGGCATACGACTACTATTCCCAGCAGGTCTTGAAGCAGGTGGTCCTGCGAGACCGCGAGTTCGATCCGGCAAAGGTCAGCGGGCACGAATTTACCGACTGGGAAGCCATAAGGTCCGGGCTGCACGCATTCCTCAACGACGGATCCTAGGTCGGGTCACGTCTTGCCGACCAGCGGAAGGAGACGCCCTGCTTGGCGACGAGACACAATGCGTTCACGTGACGAAACGCCGTGCAGCCCATTTGCGGCGTCGCGGCGCAGGTCGGGCACACTCGCCTCGTTCATCCGCACTTGGAGTGGCCGCAATTCGGGCAGGTCATGCAACCGTCGAGCATCTGCAAGCCGAATTGGCCGCAATTCGGACAGGCCGGGCTTGACGCACCACCAAGATTGACGACCTCGGCCTGCGGGTCGCTCTTCAACCCCATGCCCTCGCCCCCGATGAACCCGATCGTGATCAGATGCCGCTCGATGACGCCGCCTATCGCCGCGAGGATCGACGGCACGTACTTTCCACCCATCCAGGCG
>VYCX01000189.1:0-4451 GCA_009843725.1 Boseongicola sp. SB0675_bin_26 | reverse complement strand
ATCCAGGCGCCACCCCTCGGATCAAAGACCGCCTTCAGCTCCTCGACCACGAACGACACGTCTCCTCCCCGCCGGAACACGGCCGAAATCATCCTGGTCAAGGCAACGGTCCATGCAAAATGCTCCATGTTCTTCGAGTTGATGAAGACCTCGAAGGGCTGCCTCCGACCACCAACGACGATGTCGTTGACGGTGATGTAGATCGCGTGCTCGCTCGCCGGCCACTTGAGCTTGTATGTCTGGCCTTCAAGCGCCTGCGGTCGATCCAGCGGTTCGGCAATGTAGACAACCTCGCCCTCCGCGACCCGAGCCGGCGCCTCGCCAGCGGTTTCGTTCACTGCCAGGACGCTGCCCGTCACGGCGTTGGGCCGGTAGGTCGTGCATCCCTTGCAGCCCTTGTCCCATGCATCCATGTAAACGTCCTTGAATGCATCGAACGGGATCCCCTCTGGCACGTTGATCGTCTTCGAAATGCTCGAATCCACCCAATCCTGTGCCGCCGCCTGCATGCGCACGTGATCTGCCGGCTCCAGTGCCTGCGCGTTCACGAAGCAGTCCGGCAGTTCCTTGTCCCCGAACCGGTCGCGCCAAAGCTGGACAGCGTAATCCACCACCTCCTCCTCGGTCCGGCTGCCATCCTTCTGCAGCACCTTCCGGGAATAGGAGTAGGCAAAGACCGGCTCGATGCCGGAACTGACGTTTCCTGCGTAGAGGCTGATCGTTCCGGTCGGAGCGATCGAGGTCAGCAGCGCATTGCGGATGCCGTGCTTGCTGATCAGCTTGCGCACATCCATGTCCATGTTGGCAAGCGAGCCGCTCGCAAGATAGGCATCGGCGTCAAAGAGAGGGAACGGACCCTTCTCCGCTGCAAGAAGCGCCGAAGCCTTGTAGGCGGCGTGGGCAACCGCGCGCAGCCAGCGCGAGGTCAGCTGTGCGGCCTCTTCCGAACCATACCGCTTGCCGGCCATGACCAGGGCATCGGCCAGCCCCGTCACACCCAGGCCGATCCGCCGTTTCGACCCGGCCTCCCTGGCTTGCGCCTCAAGCGGGAACCGGCTCGCGTCGACAACGTTGTCCATCATCCGGACAGCCGTTCCGACAAGATCCTCCAGAACTGCCTCGTTCAGAGCCGCGTCTTCCTCGAACGCGTTCTCGACGAGGCGGGACAGGTTGATCGACCCTAGCAGGCACGCGCCGTAAGGCGGCAAGGGTTGCTCGCCACAAGGATTGGTGGCCGAAATGGTCTCGCAATACGCGAGATTGTTCATGGCATTTATGCGGTCGATGAAGATCACGCCAGGTTCGGCAAAGTCATAGGTGGCCCGCATGATCAGGTTCCAGAGGTCACGGGCCTCAAGCGTCCGATGGACGGCGTCACCAAACCGAAGTTCCCAAGGCCCGTCCGCCTTCACCGCTTTCATGAACGCGTCCGTCACCAGCACGCTCAGGTTGAAGTTCCTCAGTCGAGCGGGATCCGACTTCGCGGCGACGAATTCCTCGATGTCGGGATGATCGCAACGCATCGTCGCCATCATGGCACCGCGCCTGGACCCGGCCGACATGATTGTCCGGCACATGGCGTCCCAAACGTCCATGAAGGACAATGGTCCGCTCGCATCCGCCGCCACGCCACGCACGTCGGCACCCATTGGCCTGATGGTCGAGAAATCGTAGCCGATGCCGCCGCCTTGCTGCATCGTGACGGCCGCCTCCTTCAGCATCTCGAAAATGCCGGCCATGCTGTCCGGAATCGTGCCCATCACGAAGCAATTGAAGAGAGTCACCGACCGATCCGTGCCCGCGCCCGCCACGATTCGCCCCGCGGGCAGGAACCTGAAGTCCTCGAGCGCCGCGTAGAACCGGTCCTCCCACACCCCCGGTTCCGCCTCACCCGCCGCGAGCGCGTGCGCGATGCGCCGCCATGTGTCCTCGACAGTGCGGTCGACAGGCGTTCCGTCTGCCGCCTTGAGGCGGTATTTCATGTCCCAGATCTGTTCAGCAATGGGCGCGGAGAAACCGGCCATGATGATTCCCCTTGGGCAGAGTGGCAATCTACAACAAGTTGAAGACGGCGGGCAATCCGCTACAATTCCTTCGGCACGAGACCCCGGAGAAGACGCGCGTTGAGTGATCCCCTGCACCTGATAAAGCTGAGCGTCGGGTCCGAAAGCGTGGCTTCGCTTGCCAAGTGGCAGGCGACCCGGGCAGCGCAAGGCAGGGACGGGCTGCCGCGTCACGTGACCCGCATGTGGCCCAGACGCAAGGCCGAGCTTCTGGACGGCGGCTCGATCTACTGGGTCATCCGGGGCTTCATCAGGGCGCGCCAGCGAATCGTGCGGCTTGACGAGGCGGACCTTGGTGACGGCGTCCGCCGGTGCGCAATAGTCCTGGATCCGACGCTCGTCTCGACGGCGGCCACGCCACGTCGCCCGTTCCAGGGCTGGCGCTACCTCCGGGCGGCGGATGCGCCCGTTGACCTGACGCGCGAAGGCACGGATGACGAGCTTTCGCCACAGCTCCTTGCCGCACTCGCCGAAATCGGGGTCCGGTAGAGGGCCGCAAGGCCTGAGCTCCCGCGGACGGCCTAGGAGCCATCATGACCCGGACATCGGATCCAAGGGGGAAGTCGCAGGGCTTCGGCACGCAGGGGGCACGATACGGAAGAACCTGTCCAGGCACATCACGCGAGACCGAGCCTGGATTGCAGGCCGTCCCACGCCCCACTTGCGCCTCCATCCCAGACGTTTGCACGGGTCTCGAACAGGGCAGCCTCGGATGAAAGGATCCGCCCGTCGTCCAGGGCGCGCAAGTGATTGTCCCGAAGCGTCGCGCCACTTGTCCTTATGTCCGCAATGGCCTCGGCCTGCAGGTTCTTCACGGTGCCTTCGGTGGCGCCTTGGCTGTCGACAAGCTGGTAGTCGGACACCTCCTTGTCGCGCAGGAACCCCCGGACAAGGCGATGATACTTGGTGGCAATGCGCAGCCGATGCCCATGCACGGCCCGAAAGGCAGTGGCCACCTGATCGAGATCATCTAGCGTCGTGACATCAACCCAGAAGTCCGGCACGGCGATCACCAATTCGGCCTCGCCAAATCCGAGACGCCGAACCTCGGCCACCCGGCTGTCCCATCTGGCCAGCCGCTCGCGGGTCATGTCGATGCCGGTCACGCCAAGATGAATGCGCCCCGCAGCCAGCTCGCGCGGAATCTCGACGGCCGCCAGAAGGACGAGTTCGACCTTGGCCGCGCCCTCGACCCGGCCCGCGTACTCCCTCGCGCCGCCCGACAGGCCCAGCTTGACGCCCCTCTCGCCGAACCATGCAAAGGTGTCGTGCATCAAGCGGCCCTTGGAGGGAACGCCAAGCTTCAGCGTCATGACCCGCTCCCCAGGCCGAGCATCAGGCCCGGACGCAGGACGCCGCCCACGGCAGGCCTGCCGCCGGCACCTCCGATCGCGCGGCTAAGCGCATCGTAGCGGCCGCCGCTGGCAACCGGCGGCAAGTCAGGCCGCTGGCCGGCGAAGAACCCGAACACGAAACCATCATAGTACTCGAGAGTCGTCCGTCCGTAACTCACCTCGAAGTCCAGCGAGTCGACATCGACGCCAAGGGCGTCCAGGGCCGCGAAACGGGCCGCCAGCAATTCGATCGCGGGCAAGATCGAAGGCAATGCCGACGCAGTCTCGCGCAATTCCGAGAGCGCATTCGGCGCCTTTCCTCGAATTCCCAGAAGTGCGTCAATCAAGCCGATCACGTCTGCTTTCAGCGGTGGCGCCGTGCGATCCGTCTCCAAGTCCTCCAGTCGTGCGACGACTTCCGCCCGCGTCCGCAACCCGATTTCGATCCCGCTGCCCGCATCCGGAATCTCCGCTGCGGGCATGACCTGGCCGTAGCGATTCAAGAGCCCGCGAAACCGCCGCGGCCTCCAAAGGTGATGCATGAGCGCGGCCTGCCTGGCCGTGCTCGTTTCCAGGCCTTCTATCGCCGCGCGCAGCAGCCCGATGTCTCCCGTGGCAGGCCTCAGGCCGAAGGGCGCGAGGATCTCCGCAAAGGCCGCAAAGACCTCGGCGTCCGCTTCAACCGCAACTTCTCCTCCGAAAATCTCGTACCCGACCTGCAAGTACTCCGCGTCGCGGTCCGGATCGTCCTCCTGCCGCCGGAACACTTCACCTGCATAGGTGTAACTGCCCTCCGCACGACCTTCGGCCACGTGCCGCTGGACCAGAGGCAGGGTGAAGTCCGGCCGCAGCATCATCTCGCCCCGCAGCGGATCGTGCGTCGTGAAGGCCCGCGCGCGGATGTCCTCGCCATAGAGGTCCAGAAGCGCCCCCGCAGGCTGCAGGATGTCAGTCTCGAACACCTCCGCGCCCCTTGCCTCGAACAGCGCCCGCAGCCGATCAGCCTCGACCCGAATGTCGGACTTGTCCGTCACCTGTCCAGGATCTCGCGCAC
>VYCX01000395.1 GCA_009843725.1 Boseongicola sp. SB0675_bin_26 | reverse complement strand
CATCGTCAGCAACCGCACGGACACGTGGTACTTCGCCAACAACAACGCGCGGCATTTCGCATTCGACGCGGACGAGCAGTTCCTTCCGGTCTGCCAGTTCGCGGACGAGGACAACGCCAAGATCACGCGCCCCCCCGATGAAGATCTCTCGTGGCGAGGAACGGGTGTTCGTCTGGTGCTTTTTCCTCGCGATGATGGAAGTGGAAGGTTGGGCGAACGAGCAAATCCAGCACATATTCATCGACGATCCGGTCTCAAGCCTCGACGACCACAATATCTTCGTGACCGCATCGACGCTTGTTGACCTGATCGACAAGCACCTTGGCAATCGGAAAATCATCATTGCCACCCATCATGTCGGGATGTTCTCCATCCTGTTCGATTGGCTAATGAAGGGCGAGAAGAGAGACAGGTACAAGCAAAGGACGAAGGCGCGCATACTGAGCGAAATGGATGGCGAAGTCTCGCTGGAGGACCGCAATAGCGACGTGTTCCTCTATCACCTCCGAGTTCTTCAACTCCTCGAGCAAGCTCGGCAACAGAAAGAGGTCCGTGCATATCACTTGGCCCTTCTCCGCCAAGTGCTGGAGAGCGTGTCGTCGTTCCTCGGTGTTGGCAGGATTGGCTATACACTTGGCCGCATCGGTTTCGAGGATGCTGAACAGATTTCACGCATCGTGCACACGCTCGCACATAAGAATGTCTACCACTATGAATCCGACCTGCTCGTGCCGGACAGCTTGGCACTGTTCGATGACATTCTTGAGAAGCTGAACGCACATTTCGCGTTCGTTACCCACACTGACTGACCATGACCGAAAACCAACAGAAACAGCTTGGCACAACGCTCTGGTCCATCGCGGACGAGCTCCGCGGAGCGATGAATGCGGACGACTTCCGCGACTACATGCTTGCATTCCTGTTCCTCCGCTACCTCTCGGACAACTACGAGAACGCCGCGAAGAAGGAACTCGGGCGAGACTACCCTTGCACGAGCGGCAACGGAGTTCGGTCGTCCCTGTCTGTCTGGTACGATCAGAACCCCGGCGACGTTTCGGAGTTCGAGCATCAAATGCGGCTCAAGGCGCATTACGTCATTCGCCCCGAGCATCTTTGGACAAGCATTGCCGACATGGCCCGCACCCAGGACGGCGATCTGCTCAACACGTTGCAGGCAGGTTTCAGGTACATCGAAAATGAGTCATTCCAGAGCACGTTTTCCGGGCTCTTCTCGGAAATCAATCTCGGCTCGGAAAAGCTCGGCAAGACCTACTCAGATCGGAATGCAAAGCTTTGTACGATCATCACGAAGATCGCCGAGGGCCTGGCGGAGTTCTCCACGGACAGCGACACTTTGGGAGACGCCTACGAGTACCTGATCGGCCAGTTCGCTGCGGGATCTGGCAAGAAGGCCGGCGAGTTCTACACGCCGCAGCGGATATCGAGCATCCTTTCCGGCATCGTCACGCTGGACAGCCAGGAGCCCAAGACAGGCAAGCGCAAGCGTCTTGGCAGCGTGCTGGACTTCGCGTGCGGCTCGGGTTCGCTCTTGCTCAACGTACGAAACCGCATGGGGCTGCACGGAACTACCAGGATCTACGGGCAGGAAAAGAACATCACCACCTACAACCTCGCGCGCATGAACATGCTGCTGCACGGTGTGAAGGACACGGAGTTCGAGATATTCCATGGGGACACCCTGATCAACGACTGGGACATGCTCCGCGAGACGAACCCGGTGAAAAAGCCGTATTTCGACGCGGTGGTCGCCAATCCGCCGTTCAGCTACCGCTGGGACCCGAACGAAGCACTGGCCGAGGACATGCGCTTCAAGAACCACGGACTGGCCCCGAAGTCAGCTGCGGACTTCGCGT
The DNA here is from genome assembly GCA_009843725.1 of Boseongicola sp. SB0675_bin_26. Classification (GTDB taxonomy): domain Bacteria; phylum Pseudomonadota; class Alphaproteobacteria; order Rhodobacterales; family Rhodobacteraceae; genus JAJEFO01. The sequence continues at coordinate 5,495 of VYCX01000395.1, read as the reverse complement.
TCCTGCTGCATGGCTTTCACTACCTCAAGGAAGACGGCGTGATGGCCATAGTCGTGCCGCATGGCGTACTCTTTCGAGGTGGTGCGGAGGAGAGGATCCGCCGCAAGCTCCTCGACGACGGGCACATCGACACCGTCATCGGCCTGCCGGCAAACCTGTTCTACTCGACTGGCATCCCGGTCTGCATTCTCGTCCTGAAGAAATGCAAGAAGCCGGACGATGTCCTGTTCATCAACGCGTCCGAGCATTTCGAGAAGGGCAAGTGGCAAAACTCTCTTTCCGACGAGCATATCGAGAAGATCATCGACACCTACCGGGAGCGCCCGAAGCGCATCGAGCGGTATGCAAGGCGCGTGGAGATGGGCGAGATCGAGGACAACGAATTCAACCTGAACATCCCCCACTATGTCAGTACGGCCGAGCCCGAAGTCATGATCGATCTGTCGGCCACCCGTGCGGAGTTGGTCATGATCGAGAAGCAAATTCGAGAATCAGCGGCGAAGCACAACGCGTTTCTCAAGGAACTTGGACTGTCCCCGTTGCCGCCATCCAGATGACCGTCTTGCGCTCCTGCTTCGGGTGGCCGCATCGGCTTTCAATGACCATGCGGCGATAGCCAACAGATTCCCCTTCCGGAAGTCGCTAGAAAATCCGGCGCGCGGCGAAGAGACACTGAAAGTCCGTGTGATTCGGGTGGTCGGGACGGGCACTTGATCGTGTACGGGATCAGGTCCGGCCAATCAGACGCTGAACTCGCCAGATTTTTTCGAGGTTCAGAAGATAGGGAAGAACCTTATGCAGTCGAGGCGTGCGCTCTATATTCCCGATACAGCGTCGAGTTCTCAAGATCGGGAAACTCCGCCACGATCCGTTGCTTCAATTCCTTGTCTTGCAGCGCCTCCCAGGTAAGGTCCTTAAACGTCACCTCAAGCTTAACCTCGCGCGGGCGTGCTGCCCCTGCCTCGTCCCATGCCTCGCGTAACAACCGGCTTATGTCTTCCTTCGTCAATTTCGATGACATTCCCGGAGTCGATTGCTTTGCATAAGTTTCGGCCAATTCGTCCAGCTGTCGTCGGAGTGCCGAATTGATCTTGTCTCCGAGTAGCGAGTTTGCTCGTGCAATCTCCCTCTTGAGGTCGCAGAGATGGCCTTCAAGTTCTTCTCGTTGTCGTTTGCGATAAATCCGCCCATGCGGGTTGCCGAGTTGTCGCGTGTATAGCGTACGTATTGCGTTGATCCGCTCATTGATCTCTCTGACTCCTGTATCCACCTCCTCTTCAAGATCAATCTTGACGCTCTCATTGATCCGCTTTCGTATTTCATCTTCGCCGAGCCCGCGTTCGACTAGCTCTTTCGGAACCCTCAGCCATGCCCCTTTGGCAAGCGAGGACCCTGCGAGGCGCAATTCGATATACCCAACGAACGCGGAGTAAACCGAGATCTCGCGTTCCTTCGAGTAATCGCGCGGCGGATGCTCCTCAATGGCCCTCTCCGCTTGTTCCACGTCTTTCTTCGAGATTTCTTCACTTTGCGCTCTTGGTTCGCCTTCACCGTGTGCTCGAGCCTCTTGCTGGTCTTCCTTGATCTCATGCATTGAGCCCGAATCTTGGTCGATTGACAGATTGGTCTGCCCCACGATGCGTTCAGCGAGCGACCTCGCCGCCTCCCAGGAACCTTCGTCAAGGATGACTGCCGTCAGTCCGCCGTCATTTCGCAAGTCGAGCTTCCCTGCGCTTGGAGCAAACAACCATGCACCACGTTCAGTAACAAGCATTCCCAGCCGTGTTCCTGGCATCGCCTTTAGTTCGGTTGTCTCCAAGAGCCCACGCCACGTGTTCGTCTCGCCATAGCCGCTTCGCTCGGCATAGTGCGAACCATCAATGACGACGATTGCCTTAGTATCTTCGTGCCGCGCACGTTCTTGCAGCGCTTTTGCAACCGTCGAGTCAACACCCGGCGCAACGAGCAGGCAAGTTTTTCCCGCCGCTTTGATGTATTCGGCGATCTTCTCGTTGGTTAGTTGAATCCCTCGCATGGGCTTTTCTCCGTTAGTCTCAAGCGCGAATTTGTCAGTTGAGCACCATTCTGGTCCATACGACCGCCAATTCGCAACATGTCGGGCACAGCGAGTTTCAAGTCTTGCCATATCTTGCATGTTGGTCAGCCAACGGGATAGTCTGCAAAATACAGCGCTCTGTGGCGATGTCTCCGAAAATGGGCGACTGGAAGTCGCGTAACGGCATGGAAGGTGCTTCAGGACAAGTTGGGTTCGGACTCCTCTGAAAACTCATTGCCTCCCACCACCGTTCCAGAGCACGTCCGAAGGGGAATCGCCCAGTGAAAATGGCCCAAGATGTGCAGCGTCGTCACTCCTTGAGACTATCCCAATCTTTCTCTGGAAGCACCGACCCCACGACGTCGTCAACAATAACGACCGTTCCTGTCAGTTCTGATTGGGGATGCACTTCGCCATCGTCGGACACGCGTGACAGTTCGGCGACAGGCCGCCCGCGCTTCAGAATCACCACCCGTTCACCGGTCTCATGGACAACATCGAGCATGGTCAGGCATCGCGCCTTGAAATCGGATGCGTCGACCTTGATCATATGACCAGTCTTTATGTCCGGACTCTTCCCGGGCCAAGCAGATTAAACTGTCGTCCGGTGATCCATACCCGAGATAGGAACATGACCTGCTGCCGGAATATGCCAAGAACAGAAGGCTGTACCGCGGTCAGCAGGTTGCGGATTCGAATTTCATGAATGTGTCGGCAAGAGACTTCACGCAAACAGTCAATGCCGGAGATTTCTTGCTGAGTGGCAGAACCTGGGACATTAGGCGGCCACGGATATGCCGATGTCTCGATCAGGGTGCTCAAAAAGGCTTGCGGCACATGGATAGCGCGACAGGATGTCAGCGCCTTTCGGCAAGATCTCCGCCCTGAAAATTCCGCGATCCCAGTATTTTGTGCCATCAACTTCAATCGTTGGGTCGATCACGTTCCAGGAAATCTCGCCTGGCGCATACGCGCCGCACGTGTGAAAGTGGAGAATGCGGGGATTGCCGAACGCGACGCCGCCCCAGCGTTCGTAGCTAGATCTGGCATCCCAGGGAAACCCGCAGCCCGGGTGAATGCCCGCATGCCACGAATGAACGAAGTTCCTGTCAATGTCAAAGCGGGCTGACACCCGGTCATAGTGGGAATTCGCGCGGTCGACATCCGTGGGATCACCCTCGAATCCTGCAAGCCGCCCGTCACGGAGCAATGCGTGGACCGGCCCGTCGAACTCGACCGTGTAGTCTTCATAATAGCGCGAGCCGGTCCCGGTCAGAAAGCCGGGCAAGGCAATCCGGCCGCTGAACGCGGTTGCAGGCACGGGCGTGAAAACGGACATCGGGAATCGCATGATCGTCGTGTCGCTCTCGGGACCGAGGACAAGGTTGGACCTTCCCACCACATCGGAACCGGCCGGGCAGGTGATCCGGACCTCGTCAGCGCGAGAAATCACGGAATTTGCCCCGGTCTTGAGTTCCAGAAACGCTGCATGGTGAGCGTTGCCGAACCCAGTTCCGAGCAGGCGGGCGTTCAGCGCGAAGCTGACGATGACCTTCTTGCCGCGCGGCATGTCGGAGAAACGGAGCTGGTCACCGAGCCTGGCAAGGAAGAGGATGATGTCGAAGCCCTGCATCCGTTGGTGCAGCTCTTCCGAAAGACGGGGACTTTCGGCGTCAAAGCCGACATCCACGACGTCGACGGCGAGGCCGATGCGCTTCGCCTCCCTGGTTACGCATTCATGCACGTCGTCGTCGAAGTAGCCATGCGCCGAAGGCTCGTAGGCAATGAGCAACCGGTCCCCTGGCCTTGCTTCGGCGCAATTCACCAGGAGGTTTCTGGCGCCAAGCGAAGGGGTCATTTCCGCCATATCGAACCAATCAGATTCCGTTCAAGCTGATCATCCGGCCGCACGCTCTCCTGCGCCATTTGAAAGTCGTTATGCCAGCCATTAGATTGGCTAATATGATAATCAACATGCCATTCGCCTCGCTGCGCGCTTTCGAGTCGGTGTTTCGGCTGTCCAACTTCTCGGCGGCCGCCGCTGAACTGGGTGTCAGCCAGAGCGCGATCAGCCAGCACGTGAAGGTGCTGGAGGAGTGGCTGGGACAGGACCTTCTCCTTCGCGGCGCGCGCAGGTCGGAGCCGACGCTGGAAGGCGAAAGGCTTGGCCGCGCCATCTCGGAAGGCCTGGGACGGGTATCGGACATCTGCATCGACCTGAGGGACAGGAAGCGGTCCGACAAAACGATCATCATCAGCTGCCTGCCGGGCTTTGCCTTCACCTGGCTTTTCCCGAGGCTGCTGCACTTCGACCTTGCGCACCCGGACTTGTCCATTTCGATCACCACCGACACCGGACAGCTGCCGTTTTCGGGTACCGATGCGGACGTTGGAATTCGATACGGGCTCGGCGACAATCCTGGATTCCATGTCGAGCGACTCATGCCGGAACGCCTGTTTCCCGTTTGCGCTCCTGCGCTCCGGGATGGGACACCCGGGCTGGCGACCCTCTCGGATCTCGCGCATCACACGGTGCTTCAGGACGAGAACCTGAACTTCGGCGCGTCCAGCCCGACATGGGAATACTGGGCCAGGGAAGCCGGCTTAGGGCTGCCCGAGCCAATGCGCACCAGACGTCTGGGCCAGTCGAACCTGGTCATTCAGGCGGCAATCGAGGGTCTTGGCGTTGCACTGGGCCGTGAACCGCTTGTCGTGGACGCTCTTGACGAGGGCAGGCTGGTGCGGCCGTTCCCCGAGATCGTCTCGTCGCCGCTCTCGTACTGGCTGGTCTGTCGACGCGGGATGCTGGAAAGCGCAAAGGTGCAGGTGTTCATGTCCTGGATCAAGTCCGAGGCCGCCAGCCAGCCGTCGATTCCCGGAATCGCGAGGTCAAATGATTAGCCCTGCTAATGATTTTCATTATTGGAACATGCTGGACCGGCGCATCTGCATGGTCTCATGTTGTGGCCGTGGCACGAAGGGAGCGTGAAGATGTTTCTAAGAAACTGCTGGTACGTTGCGGGATGGAGCAAGGACATCGGCAGGGCACTCAAGGCCGAGACGTTTCTGGGCGAGCAGATCGTGTTCTACAGGCTGGAGGACGGCACGCCGGTCGCGCTCGAAGATGCGTGCCCTCACCGAAAGCTGCCGCTGTCCGACGGCACTCTCAAGGGCGATCACGTCGAATGCGGCTATCATGGCCTGACCTTCGATTGCAGCGGGGCATGCGTCGCGGCGCCCACGCAGCAGAACAACGTTCCCCGCCGTGCTGCCGTGAAGTCCTACCCGGTCGTGGACCGCTATCGCTTCCTCTGGATCTGGATGGGCGACCCGGCGCTGGCCGATTCGGACAGGATATTCCCGATCGAGAACTTCGACGATCCTGCCTGGGGCAAGACGGATGGCGGGGGTCTGGACATCGACTGCAATTACCTGTGGG
>VYCX01000540.1:2135-7385 GCA_009843725.1 Boseongicola sp. SB0675_bin_26 | reverse complement strand
GAGGTGATAGGAATCGACGCCGCCGACGCGATCCAGATTTCCGCGAAGACCGGCGACGGCGTGCCCGAACTGCTGGAAGCAGTCGTTCGTCGCCTTCCCGCGCCTCGCGGCGACGCGGATGCCCCCCTCAAGGCCATGCTGGTGGATTCACGCTACGATTCCTATCTTGGCGTGGTCGTCATGATCCGGGTCATCGACGGGACGATCCGCAAGGGCGACCAGATCGTCATGATGCAGACCGGCGCCAGGTACCGCATCGACCGGCTCGCCGTTCTCAAGCCCGAAATGGCGGACGCCGCGGAGCTCGGTCCTGGCGAGATCGGCGTCCTCACGGCGTCTATCAAGCAGGTGCGGGACACCCGCGTCGGCGACACGATCACGCATGAGCGCAGCCCCGCGCCGGAGCCGCTTTCCGGCTTCAAGCCTTCTCAGCCCGTCGTCTTTTGCGGCCTCTTTCCGGTCGATAACGGCGAATTCGAGGATCTCCGCGACGCCATCGGGAAGCTTGCCCTCAACGACGCGAGCTTCACCTTCGAGATGGAGACCTCCGCCGCCCTGGGCTTCGGCTTCCGCTGCGGCTTCCTCGGCCTTCTGCACCTTGAGGTCGTCCGTGACCGCATTGAACGCGAGTACGACATTGAACTCATCACGACCGCGCCGACGGTGATCTACCATGTCAAGTTGCGCGACGGGTCCATGCTTGATCTCCACAATCCGGCGGACATGCCCGACCCGTCGGCCATCGACCACATCGAGGAGCCGCGCATCAGGGCCACCATTCTCGTGCCGGACGACTATCTTGGCGATGTCCTGAAGCTCTGCCACGACCGCCGCGGCGTTCAGGAAGACCTCAGCTACGCGGGTTCCCGTGCCGTGGTGATCTATGACCTGCCGCTGAACGAAGTCGTCTTCGATTTCCATGACCGGCTTAAATCGGTGACGAAAGGGTACGCGAGCTTCGACTACCAGCTTGCCGGCTATCAAGCGGACAACCTCGTCAAGATGCAGGTCCTCGTCAACGAGGAGCCCGTCGACGCGCTTTCGATGATGGTTCATCGCGACCGCGCCGAGGCCCGTGGCCGCGCAATGTGCGAGAAACTGAAGGAGCTCATCCCCCGCCACATGTTCAAGATTCCCATCCAGGCGGCAATCGGCGGCAGGATCATCGCCCGCGAGACCCTGTCGGCGCTGCGGAAGGACGTGACCGCCAAATGCTACGGCGGCGATGCAACGCGCAAGCGCAAGCTGCTCGAAAGGCAGAAGGCCGGAAAGAAGAAGATGCGCCAGTTCGGGAAGGTGGACATTCCGCAGGAGGCGTTCATCGACGCATTGAAAATGGGCGGATGATTCGAAAGATCCCCCTTGACACCCGTGTCGAGGCATTGGTCCCCGAAGGCCGGAGGCACGCTGCCGGTTCCGGCCGGCCGTCGGCCGCGGCGCCAGCGTTCGGGCTGGCGAATCGGTTCGGCCGCGGCAGGGCGAAGGCATCCCGGGCGAGTCGGCGAAATTGCAGTCCGAAGGGCGGAATCCACCCCGCCCTGGCGAATTTTCCGCTTCGGGCGCTTCAGGGAGTTTTCCCCGCCCAGCGCCTTGCCGTGAATTGGTTTTTCGACTTGTCCACAGACGTTTCCCCAATAAATCCAACGATTTATCCCCAAGAAATTTCATCGGCCAGGCAGATTTCCCTTGCGGCGAATCGCTCGGCTTGCAACTGTCGGCTTACCGTCAGGCGTCTCCGGACGTGGACGGGTGCAAGGCCTTTGGAGCCGGAGCAAGTCGGATCGGGACGTCAGTTCCAGGAAGGGGAGCGAAGGTTCGGGGACCGGGCAGACGAAGAGGGGTTTTCGGATCCATCTTCGACGGCATCGGAACCATGGTCATTGCGTGGTGGCGGACCGCGAGGTTCGCTGCACACCGGGCCGGACACCCCTCGGGGAGAAAGGCACGGGGAAGGCGTCAGGGTGTGTCGGCAACGGCACGATTCAAGGACCGCGTCCAAGCACCTGACGCCTTCTTGATTCGCTTGCTTGATTGGCAAAAGCAACGAGCCCGGGCAATGATGCCCGGGCCTCGCCAGCGTCAGGTGATGCATCCGCGTCCTACGCACCTATGGTCAGGCGTCTATACCCATATATTGTGGAATGCAACCAAATCTTGCGTTGCCGGCAGCACTTTTCTCAATGCCTTGGGCGCGCAGTTCCCTGGCGGCCACGCGGCGGACGGGCCGGCGCGGGGTCAGGCATCCAGAAAGGCGGTCACTGCAGCTTCGAATGCGCGGGGCCTGTCGGCGTGCAGCCAGTGTCCGGCGCCCGGTATCCTGGCGAACCTCGCTTTCGGAAAGAGCGCCCTGATCCTGCTTCGATGCACGGACGTGACGTAAGTGCTTTCGGCGCCCGTCAGAAAAAGAACCGGCCCCTCGAAGACGCCGTCAAGCTCCGGGAACCCAACGATGCGCGACATTTCGTGCTCCAGCACGTCGAGGTTCAGGCGCCAGCGTCTCTCTTTCACGTTGAGCGATTGCAGGAGAAAGGCCCGCACGCCGGCATCATCGATTCGTTCCGCCAGCTGCGCGTCCGCGTCCCGGCGGCTTTCGACCCGGTCAAGCTCGACGGCGCGCATTGCGTCTATCATGGACTGCTGCGTGTGCGCGTAGGTCACGGGCGCAATGTCGGCGACAACCATCCTGCGGAGCCTTTCGGGACGGGTCAGCGCAAGGGCCATCGCGGCCTTTCCACCCATGGAATGCCCAAGGATGTCGGTTCGTTCGTTGACGATGTCGGCAAGGTCGGCGGCCATGTCAGGGTAGCCGTGGGATTCAGACCAGCCGCTTGCTCCGTGGTTGCGCATGTCGACGGCCGTGACGCGCCGGGTCGCCGACAGGCGCTTGGCAACGACGCCCCAGTTTCGGGCCGATCCGAAGAGGCCGTGGGCGATCAGGAGCGGGGCGCGTCCGGTCGATATTCCATGCGTGATGGCGTGGAGCATGCCCCCCTGTAGCGACCGGTGCCGAGGTTCGCCAGTGCGCAAGGACCGCGGACGCGAGGTCCTTTGCGTGACGCACAGTTTTCATTCCCGCACCGGTGTGAAATCCTGTCCCGGTGACTGATGTTCCTGCGCTATTGCCGCTTGGCCCGGACGGGCTGCTTGTACGGTTTGCCGACCGGTTGAGCGAGCCGGCAAACCGGGCCGCGCTGGCGTTTCGCGCCGATCTGGAAAGTGCCGTGAATCCAGGCATCGCGGAGACCGCCTCGTCGCTTGCCTCCGTGCTTGTCAGATTCCGGCCCGACGTCATCACGCGCAAGGCCCTGGAAGACGAGCTTGGCTCGATGTTGGCCAGGCAAGACTGGCTGGAGGCGTCCCTTCCGGCTGGGCGTCGGCTCTGGCGCGTGCCGGTCGCCTTCGGTGGCGCTCACGGCCCTGACCTGGAAGAGGCGTCGGACGCGGCGGGTCTCGCGCCAGAAGCGGCGGTCGAGGACATCTGCGCCACGCGCCTTCGCGTTCTGGCACTGGGCTTTTCGCCCGGTCAACCCTATCTCGGGCTCCTGCCTGAACGCTGGGACATTCCGCGACGGGGCGACGTGACACGCGAGGTGCCACGAGGCGCCGTCGTCGTTGCCGTGCGCCAGGCGATCCCGTTCGCGAACGCTGCGCCCACCGGATGGCGGCAGGTCGGGCGGACGGCGTTCCGCTGCATCGACCCGGGGCTTGATCCGTCCATTCCCCTCAGGCCGGGAGACGAGATGGAGTTCCTGCCCGTCGAAGGACGGACGCTTGATCGCCTGCTGGAAGACGCGCCGCCGCACGGCGGCGCCGAACGATTCGAGATTCCATGACGCCCGGGCTTGTCGTGGAGCGGGTCGGACCCGCCGCCTCGGTCCAGGACCTGGGCCGGCCGGGATGGCTCAAGGCAGGGCTTTCGCGTGGCGGCGCGGCGGACAGGCCTGCCTTCATGGCGGGGCTGGCCCTGCTTGACCTGCCTCTTGGCACGGCGGGCATAGAGATGGCGGAAATGGGCGGGCGGTTCCGGTTCGAAGCTCCCATGCGCCTTGCCCTGACGGGCGCGGCGATGAGGGCGACGTTGGACGGGGAGCGGCTGGATGCCGGCGCGAGCCATTTCGCGACTGCGGGTTCGGTGCTGGACGTCGGCGCAGCCGAGAGGGGCGTCTATGCCTACCTCCAGGTGGCAGGCGGAATCGTCACGCCGGTCGTGAGCGGAGGGCGAGGGTTCCACGGGATCGGGGGGCTTGGACGGTTGCTGCGGGCAGGAGACGTGGTTCCCGTAGCGCCCGATCCGGCGCCGCATGCGCCGCTGACAAGGCTGGAACTGCAGGCTGGAACCGGACCGGTCCGGCTCATGCCGGGTCCGCAGACTGGCCTGTTTGCTCCTGACATGCTGGCGGCGTTCGAGGAAGCGGTCTTCGTGCGCAGCCCCCGTGCCAACAGGCAGGGCGTCAGGCTTGATCACGACGGCGCACCGTTCGCGACCCGTGCGCAACTCAACCACGTCTCGGACTTCATTGCGGAGGGAGACGTTCAGATGATGGGAGACGGCACGCCCTACGTCCTCTTGGCGGATTGCCAGACCATGGGCGGCTATCCCCGGATCGGGACCGTCCTTCCGGCCGATCTGCCCCGGGTGGCACAGGCCAGGGCGGGAGAGGAACTGAGGTTCCGCTTCGTCGCCGTCGATGAGGCGGATGCGGCCTGGCAAAGCGACGAGACGATTCTCGCGTCACGGAAGCAGGCGCGCATCCCGCACGCCCGTGACCCGCGGAACGTGGCTGACCTGCTGGCATATGACCTGATTGGGCGACCGCCGGAGGACGTCGCAGGACATTGACCGGCGTCGGAGACGCGGCGCCGCCCGGCCCGGCGCCCGGACTTGCGCTACTCGCGGGCGCGGAGGACGCGTGCCGGCCGGGCGGACAGCGGCCCCCATGCAAAGACCAGTCCTGCAGCGAGCGTGGCCGCAACCCCGCCCACGACGATCAAGAGCGCCGAGACCGGTTCAAATCCGTACTCGACATCCATCACGAAGCGCATCACCGCCCAGCCCGCAAGGCCGCCCGCGATGATCGCGACGATGCCTGCGGCGGCGCCAAGCAAGGCGGAACGCATGGCGAAGCTCCGCAAGATCGTCCTGCGCGTCGCCCCAAGCGTCTTCAGGACCGCGGCTTCGTATGTCCTGGCGTGGGCGCCGGCGGCTACCGCGCCAATCAGCACGACGATGCCCGTCAGGAGCGTTGCCAG
>VYCX01000540.1:0-2125 GCA_009843725.1 Boseongicola sp. SB0675_bin_26 | reverse complement strand
CCCCAACGTGACCGCGATCCCCGACAGGGACGCGATCGCGGTCCCCATGGGGTAGGCGCTCGAGACATCGCGAAGAATTTCGGCTTCCGCCGCGGCATCCGCGTAGACGGTCGAGATGAAGCTGTGCGGCGCACCGGCCAGCGCACCAGGGTTCATCGAGAGGATGAACCCGATTCCGGCCGTCGAGAAGTCCACCTCGCGGAAACTCGTCACCTTGGCCGTGATGTCGCGGCCAAGGATGTTGACGGTGATCTCGTCGCCAATGGCAAGGCCCAGTTCGAGCGCCTCTTCCGTGGCGAAGCTCACTTGCGGGGTGCCTTGATGTCCCTGCGGCCACCATTCGCCGTGGGTGATGACGGTTCCGTCCGGCGGCCGGTCCGCGTAAGTGACGCCACGGTCGCCTTGCAGGACCCAGTGATCGCCGCCGGTCTCCGAGGCTGGTCGCCCGTTGATCTGCGTGATGATGCCCCGCAGCATCGGCGCGCTCTCTATCTTCGACACGGCAGGATTGTCGAACAGGCGCGTCCGAAACCCGTCCATCTGGCCAGGCTGGATGTCGACCATGAAGAACGCGGGAGCGCGCTCCGGAAGGTCTCGCGCGATCGCGTTCCTGAGATTGGCGTCGATCTGGCCGATCGCCGCGAGCACGGTGAGGCCGAGGCCCAGCGAAAGCACCACGGACGTGGCCTCGCTGCCCGGGCCGCTGACCGCGCCGAGCGCGAGCCGCACCGCGCTCTGCCCGCGCGCCGCAGGTGCGAGGCGGCGTGCCAGCAGCTGGATTCCTCGCGCGGCCAGGGCCAGCAGCGCGAAGGCGCCGATCAGGCCGCCTGCCGTCGACAGCGTAAGGATCCAGAGGCCGGAAAGCGCCGCAGCCAAGGACGCAAGGCTGGCAACCAGGAGCAGCGTAAGCCCGATCCATGCAGCCCGAGGCAACCCGCGCTGACGCTCCCCGTTCGCCCGGAACAGCGCTGCCGCCCGCACCTCCTCCACGCGCGCCAAGGGCCAGAGCGTGAAGATGAGCGCCGTTAGGGTTCCGTAGAGCGCAGCTTCGGCAAGCGGCCGGGGATGAAGCGCGAACACTGCGGGTACCGGCAATCTCTCTTCGATCACGGATGCCAGCAGGACGGGTGCCAGGCTTCCGGCGGCAACGCCGATGACTATGCCCAGGGCCGTCAGGGCGCCGATCTGCAGAAAGTATGTCTGGAAGATCGTCCGGCCGTCCGCGCCAAGGGTCTTGAGCGTGGCGATGACGGCCGTCTTCTGTTCCAGGTAGGCCGTGACCGCGGCCGAGATTCCGACACCGCCGACGGCCAGCCCGGCCAGCCCGACAAGCACGAGGAAAGTGCCAAGCCTGTCGACGAACGCCTGAACGCCGGGCGCTCCGTTTCGCCGGTCCCTCCAGCGAATCCCCGTGAAGAGCTCGTCTGCCTCGGCCCTGAGAAGATCCAGGTCGGTCGCGCCGTCCAGCCTGAGCTTGTATTCGGTCTCGAAGAGCGTGCCCGCCCGGATCAGTCCGCTGTTCTCGAGCGCCCTGGTGCGCACGATCGTGCGTGGCCCGAGCCCGAAGCCTCCGCCCGCATCGTCAGGTTCATGCATGAGCGCCGCCACGAGGACGAATTCTTGGGTTCCCAGGCGGAAACGGTCTCCCGGTTCCATGCCGAGGCGCGCAATCAGCAGCGGTGCCATGACGGCGCCCGGCAGGTCGCGATCGCCGTCCAGCGCGGTGCCAATCGGAATGTCAGGTTCCAGGACGACACGACCCAGAAGGGGATATGAATCGTCCACCGCTTTCACCTGGGTCAGGCCGCGTTCAGCCGTGTCGCCCGAGCCGAACACCGCCATGGACCGGAAGTCGACGAGTTCGGCAACTTCTTCCGCGACCCCGTCCATCCAGGCGCGCTCTTCCGCGCTGGCGAACCGGTAGGTCAGTTCCAGTTCTGCGTCGCCGCCCAGAATCGTGGCGCCCTCGCGTTCCAGGCCGGCGCGGATAGCCTCCCGGACGCTTCCGACGGCGGTGATCGCGGCAACGCCGAGGACCAGGCAGGCGAGGAAGACGCGAAACCCGCGAATCCCGCCCCGCAGCTCTCGCCGGGCAATGCGGCTGGCAACGCGCAGGCTCAAACGG
>VYCX01000376.1 GCA_009843725.1 Boseongicola sp. SB0675_bin_26 | reverse complement strand
GCGTTCCCCGACGATGCCGCGATCCAGTCCTGGTTTTCGCGGCTGAGCGTGCGCAGCCGACGACCGAGGACGATTATCGGAACAACGATCACCGGCACCAGGAGCAGGACGAGGCTGGCCAGCTTCGGAGATGTCACGAAAAGCAGCGCCAGCCCGCCCGTCAGGATGAGCACGTTCCTGAGCGCGACGGAAACCGACGAGCCGATGACGGACAGGATCAGGGTCGTGTCCGTCGTCAGCCGGGACAGGATCTCGCCGGTCATGATCCGCTCGTAGAAGGCGGGGCTCATTCCGATCATGCGGTCGAAGACCGCGATCCGGATGTCGGCCACCACGCGCTCGCCCAGCCGGGTGACGAGGTAGTAGCGAAGTCCTGTGCCGAGAGCGAGCAGGAGCGCGAGGCCAAGGGCAGCCGTGAAGTAGCTGTCAAGAAGATCGGCTGAGGAAGTCTCGAACCCGTCAACGACCCGGCGGACGGCAATCGGCAGCACGAGCGACACGACGGCCGTAAGCGCCAGGGCGACGGAGGCCACCGCAACCATGCCGCGATAGCGCCGCACGAATGGCCACAGTGCCCGCAGCGCCCGGAGATTCCGGGACTTGGCTCGGTCGTGCCCAGAAATGTCCGTCATTCGGCTCCCTCTTCGACCATCCGACATTCAAGCCTTGAAGTCGTCACAAGACGCAGGAGATCGACCGGAGCGGCTTGGAGCGGGTAGCGGGAATCGAACCCGCACCAAGAGCTTGGAAGGCTCGTGTGATACCATTTCACCATACCCGCCCGGGTGGCCTCGTGCTTATGCCAGGGGGCTAGGGGCGTCAAGCGATTGACAGAGGCCAGCCAGCGTCAGCCGAACGGCCGGAGGCACCGAGTCACGGCAGTGCGTTGCTGAGCATGGCTCCCGGACGCACGTGGCGGGCAGGTCGTTTCCGGGGGCTCGGACAGGTTCATGTCCTCCGGCAGCGACCATGAAAGGCTAGCCGAGTCCGCCCGCTCCAGGATTGACGAGACCGGAACCTGATGGCGATGCCCGTCCAGGTCTCTGGTCATCTTCTCCAGTTGCATTGCCACCAGATGGTCCGAACCGCCGCGCGAAAGATGGGGTTCGGTTTCGACAACAAGTAGCCGTCAGTGCGCTGTATCGCGACCTGGACTGTCCTTGCATGATCGGCGAGAACCGGGTTCCGTGCCGGTTCATGGCTCGGGAGGCCAATCAGGCTGAAAGCCGGGTGCGAGTCAGGCAGGCCTGTCCCGAGCGCGCCGTGATGAGCTGCGACCCCTGACGGATGGCCGGGCCCGGCCCATTCGTGCAAATGCGCCGCCAGGACCGTCAAGAGATTCCGCTGCGGGAAGCTCCGGCCATTCTCGCCTGACAACTCGAATGCTCGTTCGTGAGCCAATCGGGAAAGTGCCGGCCTCAAGCGGGACGGCACTCCACGCATTCCGACGTCTTCTCTCGCCGGTGTTTCACGACCCATCCCCGTTGTCCGCCCTTTCCGCCCTGGCGATCACCTCGGGCCAGAGGGCGTCGAGCGGGAAGGTAATTGCGTCGAAAGGCGGAAGCGAGACCGGCGCGTCACCTGCAAGGGTGCCCAGCAGCACCCACTGCCCGTCGCGCAGCTCGAACGCCTCGAGCGTCCGTGCATCGGGGTCGACGAACCAGAGATGCCGCACGCCCTCGCGGGCATAGAGCGCCCTCTTCTCGCTCCGGTCGAGCCGCCGCGTGGGCGGCGAAAGCACTTCGCAAACCCAGTCCGGCGCGATCGTGAAATATGCGGCGTCGGGATACTCGGGCATCGTCTCACGCCGCCAGCCGGCAAGATCCGGGACGACGATATCCTCGGCCAGATGAAGCTCCGGCTCGAAAACGATCCACCAGCCGCCTGGACCGCCATCGCCATAGTTGAACGGCGGACTGATCTTGGCACCTATTCCGGAACTTGCCCAGGCATGGCGCGACGCTGGTCTCGGATGAGCGTGAAGGCTTCCCGCGATAACCTCCGCGACCTTGTGGGGTGGTGCATCCAGCACGTCTTGATAGGTCGCCCGACGGGTCTCCTTGCGCCCAGACCGTGCCACCATTGTCACTGCTCCCGCTGCTGCTCCCGGTTGCCGAGCCACTCGCCTCACCCGAACGAAGCCTACCCGTCACCGCGACCAAGGTCCACAACGACGCTTCACCTCCGCATGGTCATTCCAGGCCGAATTCCTTGCCGTCTTGCCTGGAGCATCGGGATGCCGCGATTCCGGTCGACCGAAAGCCGCAGCCGCTTGACCGCAAGTTGATGGCATCTTCGTGAGCCGCATGCAAGGACGGCCACCCGCACATGATGACGGCACCGCCTTTGGCATAGAACCCTGATGTGCCGTGGTGGACAGACTTGCCGCTAGAAATTCACGTCTTTCCGCCCAACCAAACTGGCACCGAAGCACTTGTTCGGAATGCTCACCATTTCAAGGGCTGTCATGACCATCAAGAAGCCTGGTCTTCGCTCATGCCTCTGGCGTTCCTGCGACACGCCTTGCGACGGATTGGATGTGCGCCGCCCGTGAAATCTCCCGAGCACGCTTGCCTCGCGGACATGCATGAACCGTGCGGAAAGAGCGACACAACGATTGGCTCTATCGGGCAAAGACATTCAGCCTGCCACACGTTCGAGGAACTCCACCTCGATGAACGCAAACTCGAAATCGCTGGCGTTCACCACGTCGTGATGAACGCCCTTCTCCCGGAAGTACGGGACCCCGCGGCACAGTTCGGCAACCCGAGTCGTGCCGTCAGGCTCGTGCAGCAGGAGTTGCCCGTCCAAGAGCGGCACGACCAGGTAATCGTGATCGTGAACATGCCAGCCCGTGTTGTCGCCCTTTGCGGGAAAGCGCCATTCGGTCACGCGGGTCCGTTCATTCTCCACGAGAACCGTGCCGCTGGCAGTTCCGTCGCTCGAAGCGGGGACACTCAACGGGGCACCCTCAGCGCTGGCGGCAAAGGCGCCAGATCGACGGGAGCACGAGTGCGGCCAGCGCGATCTTGAGCGCAACTCCGGGCGGAATTGGCCATGGGCCCAACTCGAGCACTGATTTCTCCCATCCAATTTTCGCCGCTAGCCTGATCCTGCTCCAAGTGCTTACAGATGATCGCCGTGCCGAGCAATTCCCAAAGTCGAATTGCGTCCGTGGTTGCCCCGAAACGAGCCCATTGCCTCATGTCAACAATGTGGTACTGAAGGCTCATTCGACCAGACCGAACCATGCCGATCATGCACCAAATGACGCTTCAGATGCCTGTAGCCATAGTGGGCTACAGTTACCGCATGCCAGGAGGCATCCGGACCGATGACGACTTCTGGCACCTTCTCAGCAATCGCGAAATCGTCCAGGAGCCGATCACCGATCGGTACGGCAGGGGTTATCGTCCGATTGGCGGATATTCCGGTCCGAGCCGGTTCGCCAGCCCTTGGGAAGGATTGATCCGCGACGACGGAGAAAAGCTCTTCGACTGCGGGCTTTTCGGGATGTCCCAGAACGAAATGACGCTGACGGATCCCCAGGTACGAATGCTGCTGACCTGCGCCTGGGAGACCTTCGAGCATGTCGGGTGGGACCTGCACGGGCTGCGCAACAGCCAGACCGGTGTCTTCATTGGCGCCCAGGTGCCGGCGGCGGCGAGTTGGCGACCGATGCACGGGGCCGGGCCGTTCGACGTCACGACCCTCAGCGTGGCGATGCTGGCCAACCGTATTTCCTATCACTTCAACCTGATGGGACCTTCGATCGCCTACTGCACCGCATGCTCCGCCAGCCTGACCGCGCTGCACTCGGCAATCAACGCGCTCGCGTGCGGCGACTGCAGACAGGCGCTCGTGGGATCCGTGAACTACCTGGGAACATTCAGGCTAAGCGCATCTTTCAATGCCCTGGGAGTCATAAGTCCCGACGGAAAGTGCCACTCGTTCGACGCCGACGCGAACGGGTACATGCGCGCCGAAGGAGCCTTCACGTTCGCGATCAAGACGCTCGAGACGGCCGAGAAGGACGGAGACACGATATACGCCGTCGTGGAGGGGACCGCCGTCAACGCGGCCGGCGCCGCCGACGGGACAGGCGGCCTGGCACAGGGGCGATACATCACCGCGCCCACACGGCATGCACAAGCCGAACTGATGCGCGAGGCCTGCAAACGTGCAAACCGGTCGCCCCTGGACTTCGACTACATCGAAGCCCATGCGACTGGCACCGTGGTCGGGGATCGCATCGAAGGGAACGCGATTTCCGAGGCATTCAGCGGATTCGAGCGTGCGACGCCGCTTCGCCTGGCCAGCGTGAAGAGCAACGTGGGGCACATGGAGGCCGCGGCATTTCACTGCGCCCTCCTGAAAGTGCTCCTGATGATGGAGCGGCGCACGTTTGCCCCGATCTCCCGGAACTTCCTGGTGCCCAATCCGGAGATCGACTTCGAGAGCTGCCCGATGCAGGTGCAGACGGAGTGCGAGCCCTTCCCCGATCACCCCGTCACGGTCGGGATCAATTCCTTCGGATTCGGAGGCGCGAACGGGCACTGCGTGGTGCGAGAGTATCGTCCGAAGGAACCTCGGATCTGGTCGGTGCCGCTGGCGCCGGAGGCGGGATTCATGGTCCCGCTCTCTGCACGCACGGCCGATGCGCTGAAAGAGAGCGCCCGGGATCTGCGCCGGACGCTCGGGGAACGGGAGTTCGATCTCTATGCCCTGGCGGGCAATCTCAGCCGACGACGCACCCACTTCGCGACCCGCACCGCCTTTGCCGTGCGCAACCGGGAGGCGCTGATCGAGGCGCTTGACACGTTCGTGGATGACCCCTCGCCGGTCACCACTGCGTCAGAGGAGTCACCTCGGTTGCTCATGGTGTTCTCCGGGCAGGGCACGCAATGGGCGGGTTGCGGACGTGATCTCTACCGTG
This sequence comes from Boseongicola sp. SB0675_bin_26, assembly GCA_009843725.1. Taxonomy (GTDB): domain Bacteria; phylum Pseudomonadota; class Alphaproteobacteria; order Rhodobacterales; family Rhodobacteraceae; genus JAJEFO01. The sequence continues at coordinate 2,468 of VYCX01000376.1, read as the reverse complement.
CCGATCCCGTGTTTCGGCGTGTTGTCGACGCCATCGAGGTCCATTGGCGCGAGCATTCGGACCACTCACTGCGCGAGGCGTGCTTCTTCGCTCCGCAGGAAGAGCTCGACGAGGTGCAGCTTGCACAGCCGGTGATCTTCATGCTGCAGTGCGCCCTCGTGGAGTGGTTCAAGACCTGGGGAGTCCATCCGGACTGCGTGCTCGGACACAGTTCAGGCGAGGTGGCGGCGGCCTACGCCAGCGGGGCTCTCTCGCTGGCTGATGCCACCCGCCTGGTGTACCATCGCGCCAGTCTCCAGCAACGCACCGCCGGCAGCGGGCGCATGCTCGCCATCGGCCTCGATCGTCCCGGGGTGGAGAGCCTGCTCGAAACATTGGTTGTACCCGACCGATCCGGCAACGGGTTGTCCGCGGGTGTCGAGATTGCCTGCGAGAACGCGCCGGCCAGCACGGTGATTTGCGGAAACGAATCGGCGTTGCAGCCGATCATGGAGGAACTTGACAGGCAAAACCGGCGGTTTCAGCTGCTGCCGGGAAACATCGCCTTTCACTCGAGCGCCATGGACCCGCTCCGGGATGCCGCTCTGGCAGGCCTCTCGTTCCTGGACGGGTGCGAATTCAATGCCGAGGTCCCGTTCGTGTCCTCGGTAACCGGCGCGAAGGTGGAGCGGCTTGACGCGGGATACTGGTGGTCGAACATCCGCCGGACCGTTCGGTTCTCCGCCGCGATGGAAACCGTCCGCCGCGACCTTCAGCCGGACGTTGTGCTGGAGATCGCGCCGCACGGCGCCCTGCAGCCCACGATCGCGCAGTGTCTTGAGGTTTCCGATCCGATACCTGCCTGCATCCCGACGTTCATGCGGGACTCGGATGCCTGTCAAGGAGTCCTGGAAGCCTTGGGAGCCCTGTTTCGGGCCGGCGTGGCGCTGGACTTCACCGCGCAGTATCCGCGCCCCGAGCCCATCGCCCACCTGCTCCCGGGGCATCCAAGGGACGAACGGGCGGCGATGGAAATCATGTGCGACGACGAAATGTTCGTCCGTCAGGGGCAGTACTCGCATGGTCCGCTGGTTGGTCACAAGGTGCCCTCCAGCCACATGCTGTTCGAGGCACGCCTTTCGGAGCGCGATTTCCACTGGATGGCGGATCATCGCGTCCATCATGCAGCCATCATGCCCGCTGCCGGCTACATCGAGCTGATCCTGGAAGCCTTCGAAGGCGCTCCCGTACACATCGAGGTGCTTGAATTCCTCCAACCCTGTCCCATCCCGAAGGTTCCGGTCCGGCTGCAGACCGCGCTCCATCCGGTCGACAATGCACCAGACACCTACACCTTCTCCATTTCCTCCCGGCCCTACGATGTCAACGCCAGGAGCGAACTGCATTGCCGCGGAAAGGTCCGGCGGACAGACGCCAACCATCCGATGACGGTGCCAACGCGGCTGGAGGAGATAGACACGAACAGGTTCGCCCCTTCCATCGTTGCCGACGACAGCGACTTTTACGAACGCCTCGAAGCCGTCCTTAGCGAGACGTTCCAGTATGGACCTCACTTCCAGACCATCCAGCGCGTACTGATGGACACCGCGACCCGAGACTCGCTCGTCGACATCGAAATGGACGAGGCATTGTGGACATCCGGCAAGGCAGAGGGCTACGTCTCGTGCCCTCCGCTGTTCGACGGAGGCTTGCAGATCTTCCTGTTCAATCTCCTCAAGTGGGCCGATCTCTTTGCAGTGCCCCGCCGGGCCGAGGACGTGATCTTTCTCAAGCCACCGAGCGGCCCGCGGATCACCTGCCATGTGACCAAGCCTGAAGAGGACTGGCTCGACGTGAACGAACGGGGGCAGTATTCGGTACGCTTGGGCGAACGTTCGGGCGGAAGCATCGGCTTCTACGACGGCGACACTGGCGAACTCGTCGCCTACATCGGCATGTATACCTACTTCACCTCCAACCCGCACTGGAACGACGTCCTGCACAGCAAGCACGTGGTCTCCTGGCAGCCCAAGTTCATCCCCGATGGACCGGAACTGGATGAATTGTTGCCACGCGGCGACATTGGACCGGCCGAACTCATTTCCGCGATTCAGCGCCCGGAATCGGGAATGTCCCGTTCCTGCCGCGTGCTTGAAATTGCCGGAGACCGTGAGCCGGACAGAACCGCCCTCAAGGAATGTCTGGATGAACTCAACCGCGCGGACGCCCAGACAGAATACTGGCTTGTCGGCGACAGCCAGGAACGGGCGAGGGAACAGTTCGAAAATTTTCACTCAAACGACGCGGCGCTGCGTTTCGAATGTCTCGATCTGTCAAATCCACCGGAACTGGACAGGGGCCTGCTGCGGGCGAGTGCCTCGGAACTTTTCTTCCTGCACAGGGAGGCAGCGGCCTACAGTCCCGAGGACTGGGCGGTAAGCGTTCGGTCGAGCGGTGATGGCTTTCCTTGACGCGTGTTTGGCGGCCTT
>VYCX01000390.1 GCA_009843725.1 Boseongicola sp. SB0675_bin_26 | reverse complement strand
TGGGAGTCCCAAAAAGAGTCCGGTCGGACCCTGCGGTCAAAAGAAATGCCATTGGCTGATCTTCCCCCTGCCGTTCATCATCGCTCCCCTCGGTCGCAACCCGCGTCATCAGCCGGGCCAGCTCCGTCACGAGCGCCACCCGGTCGGCCTCCGGAAATCTCATCCACCGATCGGTCCGATCCTGCCACTCCAGCAGCGCCAGCAGCGCCAGCTCCGTCTCCTCGCGTGAACCCAACACGAACCTCCATCGATTCCACCAGATCCGCCAGGGCATGCATATCATGCAATCGCCCGCGCAGGGGGACGGAATCGGCGTCCACGGGATCCAGGGTCGTCCAGCTCGCCGGAACCTGGAGCCGGACGCCGTCCGCGAGCTCAACGCGCAAATGCAGGCCGCCCACGGCATGGTGGCGACGCATCAAGATCGTGGCGCTCTGCCCGTCATAAGGATGCTTGTGCCTCCGGATACAGACGGATTCCGGCGAAATTGCCGAAAATGCAGCATCCGTAGAGGGATTTCTTCACGAACTCGCCGTAGCGTCCGAGTGACGTGATGAACGCCCAATAGATCAACGCCACGAAGATGTAGGTTTCCATGTAGTAGGCGACCGACGATTCGCTCGCTACCGGCTCCGTGGCCGCAGGCGGCACGCTTGGGATATTGATCCCGCCGAGCATCGGTTTCGTCGTCTACGGCATCATCACGGAGCAATCGATCGGCAAGATGTTCATGGCCGGCATCATCCCTGGGCTTGTCCTGGTCACGGGATTCGCATTGGCGGTCTACGTCCAGTGCCTGGCGAACCCGAAACTGGGACCGAAGTCGGAGAGGTTCACGCTGCCGGAGATCATTTGGTCCATTGTTATGATCTGGCCGGTCATGTTGCTGTTTGCGGCAGTGATCGGAGGAATATACTCGGGAATCCTCACGCCATCCGAGGCAGGCGGGATCGGTGCCAGCGGCGCGCTGCTGATCGCGCTCTTCGCACCCGGATTCAATCGGCACAAGCTCTTCGACGCGCTTCTCGAGGCGACGACGACGAGCGCGATGATCTTCACCATCCTCATTGGCGTGGGGCTGCTCGGGTACTTCGTGACCCTGACCGACATTCCCGTGTCGTTTGCAAATTTCCTCAAGGGGCTCGACGTGTCGCGCTACGTCATCTACGTGCTGATCCTGCTCCTTTACCTCGTTCTCGGCATGGTGATGAACATCATCCCGATGATGATGCTCACCCTGCCGGTGCTCTTTCCGACGGTGGTGGGCCTCGGCTTTGATCCGATCTGGTTCGGAGTCATAATGGTGATCATGATGGAGATGGGACAGATCACGCCGCCCATCGGCATCAATGTGTTCGTAATCCATGGCGTGGCCAAGAAGTATGACGTGTCGATGGCGACGATCTACCGGGGTATCATTCCGTTCGTCATCGTGGAGATCCTCGTGATCACTCTATTGACAATTTTCTCGGACATCGCGCTTTGGCTGCCAAACTCGATGGATGTCCTGGCGCCACTGGACTGAGGACCACTTCTGATGAATGCAAACGATTCTGCATCTGGAATTTCCTTGGCTGGAATGAGAGCGGTCGTTTCCGCAGGCGCTGCGGGAATCGGGCGCTCGATCTCGGAAACGCTGATCGGGGCCGGTGCAAGGGTTGCGGTCTTCGACGTGTCGCCGGACGCGGTGGCCGCCATGAAGGCGGCGAATCCCGAAATTGTCGCCTCGGTCGCCGACGTGTCTGACCGTCCCGGCGTCGACGCCTTCTTCGAGCGGGCCTTCGATGCCTTCGGCGGTCTCGATGTCCTAGTGAACAACGCGGGCATAGCTGGCCCGACCGCCAGGGTGGAGGACATTGATCCAGTCGAATGGGAGACCACGATCGCGATCAATCTCACGGGGCAGTTCTACTGCGCACGCAAGGCGGTGCCCGCGCTCAAGGCTTCGCCGAACGGGTCGATCGTGAACATCGCCTCGGTCGCCGGTCGCTTGGGATATGCCAATCGTACGCCTTATGCCGCGTCGAAGTGGGCAATTGTCGGCTTCACCAAGAGCCTCGCCATCGAAATGGGCCCTGACGGGGTTCGCGTGAATGCAATCCTCCCCGGGATCGTCGAAGGCCCGCGCATGGATGCTGTGATCCAGGCGCGGGCCGACGCGACAGGCGCGACCTTTGACGAGACGCGCGACGACTACATGGGCAAGATCTCCCTTCGACGGATGGTGAGCATGTCGGACGTCGCCAACTTGGCGCTGTTTCTCTGTTCGCCGGCGGGCCGCAACATTTCCGGCCAGGCGCTGAGCGTTTGTGGCAACGTTGAATCCCTTTGAGGCGGAACGGGTTCCATGGCCTTATCGGGAACTGTCTTCATCGCCTGCGCCGCCACCGGGGCGGTTCAAGCTCCTGGCGATTCGCCTTCGAATCTGTCTGGAACATTCTGGCGACCCGACGCCGCTGGCCGAACCTCGCGACAAGGGTCGCGATCATGGCGACAATGTTCGCGTCGGCGGAAGACAGCGCATGCGCCGGCAAGGGCAGGCTCGCGACGTCCAGCGCGGCACAGGTCCTGGTCATGCGGACGATTCTCGAGAACCTGTGCATGGTGATCGCAACGCCGGAGGAGACGCGGGAGATTTTGCAGCCGAAATGAACGGAGAACGTGAAATTCCAGTCACTCAATCCGCACATTGAGAGATTCACACATTCAAGGAGTACATCATGTCCGACCGGAAACCCCTCTCCAACAAGGCAGCGGTTGTCACCGGCGCAGGACGCGGCATCGGGCGCGCCATCGCGATCGGCTTTGCAAAGGCCGGCGCGGATGTGGCGATACTTGCACGCACGGAGAGCGAACTCAGCCAGGTGGCCGAAGCTGTCACGGGTCACGGCGTTCGGTGTCACGTGGGCCCGGTCGATCTTTCCGACCCGGAGGCAACCGAGAAGGCGTGTGCCGATGTGGTTGCCGGCTTGGGCGATGTCGACATCCTCGTGAACAACGCGGGCGTCGACCTGGAACTGGGACAGGTCGCGGACTCCGATCCGGAAAGGTGGTGGCGCGCGATCGAGATCAATGTTCGCGGGACCTATCTCGTCACGCGCTTCCTGCTCGAACACATCAACGAGGGCGGGAAGATCATCAACAAGTCGTCGGGCATGGGCTTGCGCGCCGCGGCCCAGCAAAGCTCCTACACGGTGTCCAAGGCAGGCGTGCACATCTTTACCGAATGCCTTGCGAACGAGCTCTGGCCGCGAAAGATCGACGTGAACAACGTGATCCCGGGGCCGGTCGCGACCGACATCTTCAATCGGGAAGGGCGGCCGGAACGGTATACGCCGGAAGAGGTGCTCGAGAAGTTCAAGGATGAGCTGCCGCCCGGATTTCCGCCGCAGGAGCGGATCAAGCACCCGGACGAGGTGGCGGGACTCGCGGTCTTCATCGCGTCGCAACCCGTCGGTGGATCGACCGGACAGACCTATTCGCTTGCGCGCCGGCCGTTCTGAGGATCTCCCTGGATGAAGGCCGCCGTCCTCCATGAACCCAACGCGCCGCTGCAATTCGAGAACGTCTCCTTGCGCAAGCCCAGGTCGCACGAGGTCCTGCTAAGAACGTCGTTCGCGGGAATCTGTCACGCCGACCTGCACTACATGGAGGCGCAGACCCCGCATCCCATGCCTGTCGTTCTTGGACACGAGTCTTCCGGCATCGTTGAGGAGGTCGGGGACGAGGTCCGCTACGTAAGGCCCGGCGATCGCGTCGTGACCTGCCTGTCGGTCTTTTGCGGCACCTGCGAATATTGCACGACGGGTCGTCCTGCGCTCTGCTTTGACCCTGAGGTCAAGCTGCCACCCGGCGGGTCCGACCGCTTGCAGTGGGACAGGCCTGGCCGGGTGCACACATTCATGAACCTGTCGTCCTTCGCGGAGCAGATGCTGGTGCATGAGAACGCGCTGGTGAAGGTCCGCGAAGACATGCCTCTAGATCGCGCTTCGCTGGTCGGTTGCGCCGTGATGACCGGGTACGGCTCCGTGGTGAATACGGCCAAGGTCGGGCCGGGTGATACGGTCGCCGTCATCGCCTGCGGCGGGGTCGGGATGGCAGCGGTGAATTCGGCGCGCATCGCCGGAGCCGAACGGATCATTGCAATCGACATCAGCGCCGACAAACTGGAGCTGTCTCGTAAGCTGGGCGCGACCGACATCGTGAACCCCGTGGACGGTGACGTGGTCAATCAAGTCATGGAGCTGACCGGCAGAGGCGTGGATCACGCCCTGGACTGTCTCGGCTCCAAGCGAACTGCCGAGGATGCCTTCAAGATGCTGGCATTCGATGGCACGGCGACGTTGGTCGGACTGTTTCGCGAGGGCGAGACGATTGAACTGACCGGGTCCGACTTCCTGCGCGAGCGCAAGGTCCAGGGCTCGCTTCTCGGCTCGAACCGCTTCCGCGTGGACATGCCCCGGATCATTGAACTCTACATGCAAGGCCGCATGAATCTCGACTCGTTCATCTCGCAGAAAATCCGGCTGAATGACATCAACGACGGGTTTGCAGCCATGCGGGACGGCAAGGTCCTGAGGAGCCTGATAGACTTCGGGACGTCTCAATGATGGCGCCTCAAAGGCTTGTTTGCGCAACGGCCTTTGTCGCGAGGAAGGGTTCCAGGCTGTCAGGGCCACCCTCTATTCCATAACCGCTTTCCTTGACCCCGCTGAAGGGTGCTTCCGGACTGGCCACGGCAACCGTGTTGATACCCACCATTCCCGCATCCAACGCGTCTGAAATACGAGTCGCGCGGTCCAGTGACCGAGTCACCGCATAGGCTGCAAGGCCGACTTCCAGGGCATTCGCACGTCCGGCAACCTCGTCTATGCCGGAGAATCGAGTCATGGGGGCAAGCGGACCAAACGGCTCTTCCGTCATCACGCGGCAATCGTCCGGCGCATCCTTGATTACCGTGGGAGCGAAGAAATAGCCGCGGTTGCCGATCCGTTCGCCGCCAGCGGCGATGGTCGCCCCTCGGGATGCGGCGTCGTCGACAAAGCCTGTCATCGCGTCCAGCCGGCGATCGTTTGCCAGCGGTCCCATTTGCGAGGCGGGGTCCATGCCGTCGCCCACGACGATCTTCTGTGCACGTTCCACGAACGCGCCGACGAAGTCCTCGTAGATGCGTTCCTGCACGTAGAAGCGCGTCGGGGAAATGCAGACCTGCCCGGCGTTGCGATACTTGCCCGCCACAAGGAGATCAGCTGCCTTGGCGACGTCGACATCGTCAAACACGACAACAGGAGAATGCCCGCCCAGTTCCATTGTCGTGCGCTGCATTCGCTGCGCCGCGAGTCCGGCAAGGTGCTTGCCAACCGGCACCGAACCCGTGAACGAGATCTTCCGCACGGCAGGCGATGCCATCAAGTGACTGGATACCTCGGCAGGCACGCCAAATACGAGGTTGAGCACGCCTGCAGGAAGCCCCGCATCATCCAGTGCCTTCGCCATAGCGGACGCTGAAGCCGGGGTCTCTTCCGCCGCCTTGGCAACGACCGAACAGCCGGCGGCCAAGGCGGGGCCAATCTTGCGCGCGAACGTGTTGATCGGAAAATTCCAAGGCGTGAACGAGAGCGTGATCCCCACCGGTTCCTTCTGCACCAGATGCCGGACGCCGGGGACGCGGCCGGGCACAATGTCCCCAAAGACGCGCTTGGCCTGCTCCCCTGCGAATTCGAGAATGTCGGCCGACCCGGCAACCTCCTTTCGCGCCTCGGCAATGGGCTTGCCGTTTTCGAGGGTCAGTGCCGTTGCAATCTCCTCAAGCCGTTCGCGGACCAGAGCCGCTACAGCGCAGATTATCCGTGAGCGTTCATGCGGAGGCGTGGTCCTCCAAACGGCAAATCCGTGCCCGGCGGCGGCGAGCGCTTCGTCCAAGTCAGCGGTGGATGCGTGCGGGACCTCCCCGAGCGGCTCTTCAGTGGCCGGATTCAACACCGGCTCCGATGCGCCGCCCGATCCCTTTCGCCACGTTCCGTTGATCAGGAGTTTCAGTTTTGGATAGGCAGCCATCGCCATCGTTCCTCAGCAGGTCACCGGTTTGTTCACGCCGCCACGGACGTATTGCTTGCTGGCATCAAAGTCGGGCTGGTGGTCCCAGACATAGCCAGGGCTGCCTTTCATGCTCTGGTGCAAGAAGCAACGTTGCTTCTTGTTTTCCTTCACCAGGGCCGTGAGTGCATCGAGGTCAAGCTGGCCGACAAGCGCGTCGTGCAAGTTCGCGGCCAGTTCCGCATGGCCCGGGTCACGCGCCAGGTCGTTGGTTTCATCCGGATCGTCCGCAAGATTGATCAGAATCCCGCCCCAGTCGTGGACGTAGACGTACTTGGAATCCGCGCGCCTGATCACGAACCACGGCGCCTCAACGCCCGGGCCGAAATACTGCATGACCGCCGTGTCCTTCCAGGCAGTGTCCCCTTCAGTCAGCAAGGCGGAAAAACTAGCGCTGTCCGGGCTGCCCCAACGGGCGCAGAACTCTTTGGCTCCGCCAATCTCTGACAGGGTAGGACAGAGATCAGCGAGAGTCACTGATTGCTTGACGCGTCGGGACGTCAGACGCGACGGCCTGTGGAATACCAGCGGCACCTTGACCGAATGTTCCCAGAACGTGCGCTTGAACCACATGTTCCGTTCGCCCATCATGTCGCCGTGGTCGCTGGTGAAGACGATCAGCGTGTCGTCATAGAGGCCGAGCAGCTTCAGCTCTGCCACGATGTCTCCGACAAACTCGTCAAGGTGCGAGATCATGGCATAGTAGGCTTCGCGCGAGGCGCGGATTCGTTCCTCTGTCGGCGGGAACTGATCGATCCCGTGGTGAACGGCCAGCCAGTCCGTCACAGGATTGGGGATCGGCTCGGAGCCAAGTCGCGGCATGGCAATGTCGACGTCACTGTAACGGTCGAGGTACTTTGGCACCGACTGATAGGAATCGTGCGGTTGCGTGTATGAAACATGCAGGAAGAACGGCGTGTTCGGCCGTTCCAGAGCCTCGTGGCGCAAGAACTCGACCGTCCGGAATTGCACTTCCGAGTCATAGAGGATCTGGTTGTTCGTCCGGCAAGGGCCTGAGACGGCCAGCTTCCGAACCGAGGTGCCCGGGCGGTGCTCCACCTCCGGCTCCCAATCGATAGACCAGTCGAAATTGGACGGGTACATGTCGGTGGTGAGCCTCCGGTCGAAACCATGCAACTGGTCTGCGCCCACGAAATGGCATTTGCCGGAGCAAGCCGTGCGGTAGCCCGCAGACCGCAAGAAGTGCATCATCGTCGGCGTCCCGGAAGGCAGCTCGGCTCCATTGCCCCAGACTTGGTGACTTGTCGGCAAGCGCCCGGTGAACTTTGACGCGCGCGACGGGCTGCAAAGTGGAG
>VYCX01000110.1 GCA_009843725.1 Boseongicola sp. SB0675_bin_26 | reverse complement strand
GCCAGTGCAATCCAATCTGGCGGAAAACACCGCAGGAGCTGGTGGAGCGGCTGGGCCCACGGCACGGCGAAACGCTGATCAAGACCACACTGACAGCCGCCGATGACCTGTTTTCGGACATCAGGAGGTACGATGTCGACTGTGACCCCGTCCAGGCTGGATGGATTCAAGCGGCGCATGCGCGCAAGGCTGCCCGGGACATGGGCGCGCTCGGCAAGGCCTGGGCGGCGGCCGGGGCGGATATCGTGGAACTGGATGGTGAGGCAGTGCGCGCGGCCAGCGGGTCCCCCGCCTATTCCTTCGCCTTGCGCCACGCCGCCGGGGGGCACGTGCAACCGCTGTCGCTGACCCGCGGGTATGCACGCGCCGCCGCCGCCCTGGGCGCGCAGCTATTCAAGGAAACCCCGATGACCTCGCTTGAACGGGCGAATGGCAAGTGGCGGGCGCGGTCCGACAAGGGTGAAGTCACCGCCGAAAATGTCGTTCTGGCGACGAATGCCTATACCAACGGCGTGTGGCCGGGGCTGCGCAAGACGTTTCATCCGCTGGTCAGCATCATAGTTGCGACCGATCCGCTGAGCGACACGCAGCAAAAGGAGATCCTGCCCGGCAAGGTCACGATCTCGGATTCCCGTCTGGCAATATTCTATTCGCGCTATGACCGGGATGGACGGCTGATCTTTGGCTGCGCTGGCAGCAGCGACACGGTCGATGCCTTTGGCGGCTATACCCGGCTGCGGCGCGGACTGAAAACCGTGTTTCCTCAGCTCGCCGACATCCCGATCGTTCGGAAGTGGGCGGGTCGAATCGCCGTAACCCCAGAGATGATGCCCCATCTTCACGAACCCGCCCCCGGCGTCTTGGCCGGGCTCGGCTTCAGTGGCCGCGGCATTGCGATGACGTCGGTGATGGGCCGCGCATTATCGGCCAAGCTTCTCGGCACCTCCGCCGACGACCTTCCCTTTCCGATTGTTCCGATTGCCCCGCTTCCGTTCCATGGGCTTACCCGCCGGCTCATCCCGCTAGCGGCTCCGGCGATGACAATGAAGGACGGGTTCGACACGTTGATGGACGGTGCCTGGCGGCAATAGGGTGCCCAAGCCAGCCGGCAACGACTTGAAACTGATGACAACCTTAGCGAAATCTTCCGATGGCGATGCCGAGGCCACAAAGCAGGACACGCGAACGGCCACAATCGCTGGCTGCCAGACACACAAGGTCTAGGTTCATTTCATGGTGCCGAAGACAACGCCCGCGGTGACATCCGGGAAGGTACGGCTGGCGCTTTTCGCGGTCCCCAAATGGCGGAGCGTTTTCGCTCCGGTCGTCAACCCATGATCATTGGAAATCATATGCGTGAGAGACCATCTGGTCTCTCACGCACTGATTTCACGGGTCAGCAGCGGCTGCCAACGCAAACGCCTCGTCCGTGCAGGTGCGTCAATCCCGGACGCCTCGTTCTGGCAGAAAGGCCTCGCAGCGTGGCCGCGCAACGCCGTGTCGAAGATCGGCGGGAGGCCCGCCCTTCCGGCTTGCGCCGCAAGCGTCATGTTCCATCGTCTTAGCCTACCAAATTGTCCTGATGACTCGATGGTCACTCACGCATGTAATTCCCTGCTCATTCGTTCGGATCGTGCTCGATCCGCCCGACCGCGCTCTCGCTGTTGTCAAACGAGACACCTATGGACTTGTTGGTTTTCGCGCCGAGTTCCTTCAGCTTCTCGACGTGGCTCAGGAGATTGCCCCGACCTCTGGAAAGCTGTCCAAACGCGTCCTGATATGCCTCCTGCGCCTGAACGAGCCGCCTGCCGACATTCTCCATGTTGTCAAGAAATCCAACGACCTTGTCATAGAGGCGCCCAGCCCGTTCTGCGATGGCTTCGGCATTCTGGTTGCGGCGCTCGACCGCCCACACATGCGCGATCGTCTTCAACGCCATCATCAGTGTCGTCGGGGTCGCGATCGTGACGTCCTTCTCCAACGCGTATTCGGTCAATTTGCCGTCCATGCGCAATGCCTCGGAAAGCGCTCCCTCGATCGGCACGAACAGGATGACATAGTCGACGGTCGAGTTCTCGGCATGCGGGTAGCCCTTTGCCGCAAGGTCGTCTATGTGGCTCTTCAGCGAGGCGACATGCCGCTTGCGCGCGCTTGACGCGTCTTTTTCGTCTTCCGAATTCACCGCATCCGTGTACGCCACGAGCGACACCTTGCTGTCGATGACCAAGGTTTTTCCGCCAGGGATGCTCACGACAACATCCGGGCGAAGCCGGTCGCCTTCGTCGCTTACCCTGTGGGCCTGGGTTTCGTATTCCTCCCCCTCGCGCAGGCCTGAGCGCTCCAAGATGCTTTCGAGTATCATCTCGCCCCAAGCGCCCTGCCGCTGCCGGTCTCCCTTCAGCGCGCGCGTCAGGGCCACCGCCTCTTGGGAAATCGCTTCGGATCGCCTGCTTAGCTGTTCGATCTCGGTTTTGAGCTTGGTTCGGTCCTCGATCGTAGCCTTGTGAACAGCCTTGAGTTCCTTTTCGAAGTGACCGACATGCTCCTTCAGGGGCGTAAGTGCCAAATTGAGCTTCTCGAGATTGGCTTTCGAGAACTGTTCGCCCTGCACCTTCAGAGCTTCCATCGCCAAATCCCTGAACTTGGATTCCATTTCCTCCCGGACCTTGGTCAGCACCTCGATCTTCTCTTCCGACGCCGCCTTCTCCGCCTTCGCCCCGGTTTCAAGTTCCGAAATCCTCTTTGACAGCCTGGTCTGCTTCTCCGTCTCTTCGTCCAGCCTCTTGCGCAGCTTCGACAGGTCACCGTTCAGCCTCTCGATCTCTTCCTTTCGCTCGATCGCGAGCGCCTCGTACCTGTCAGCGTTGCTCCGCGCTTCGACAAGCTGCTCATCCTTCTCCTTGGCGTCCCTCCTCAAGGAGGACATCTCGGATTGCAGCGTTACGGCATCGCCTCCTGAACGGCGAAACAGGGCGTAGGCAACCAGCAGCGCCAGAATCACAATCCCTGCAAATGTCAGGGTCGACATGTCGAATTCCATTGCTCAATTCCCCTTCTGCCCAGCGTTGGACCAGAGTATTGCGATTGGCGGACCCGGTCGAATCCTGAGTCAAGTCCTATTGTGCCGGAACCAGCAATTCCCGATAGCCTTGGCAGTTGGCCGCCCCGACGGTCTTTTCGGTCGGACGCGAGGCCCTGCCGGTCGACGCGGGCACGACTGAAGCCCGAGCAGCTGCCCGGGGTTCCGGAGTTGCGGCGAAGGGCGGGATCAGGTTCGGTCGAGCGTGGCCGGGGCGGCTACGGCCCGGCGCGGATGAGGCCGACATAGTCCTCCTTGCCCAGCTCCCCCGCGAGCGCGCGGTAGAGTGTCTTCCAGTCCGGGAAGACGAAAGTCCCGACCAGCTCCCGCATCCGGTTCCAGAGATAGAGGATGCGTTTCTGGTGCTTGTGCGCCCTTCCGAACAGCGGGCAGCAGTGCCGCTGCACCTGGTCGATCAGGAAGGCGAGCATGGCGAGCGTCGCGAAGACGTCCGACAGGTGGTTCTTGCCATGGCCGAAATTGTGCTCGAATCTGTATGCGTCCCGCGCCTTCAGTGTCTGGAACGTCTCGTTCTCGATCGCCCACCTGCGGCGGCCGCACCGCATGACGGACATCACCGTGTCCCGGTCCAGCGGGAGGTCGGTGACCCACGAGAACGTCTTCGTCTGCCCTTTCGTGTCAGTCTCCTCGCATTTCAGCATGTTGACCCTGAGGCCGAAGTTCGCGTCGTTGAGCGGCAGGTCGTGGTCCCACTCGAAGCGGTGCACGATGCCGGTCTTCCCGTCGCGTCTCTCCCAGGCCTGCTTCGTGTCGCTGGTCTCGAACCAGCTGAACAGGAGTTCGTGGTCGCCCGGCTTCGCGCCGAGGATGAAGCGGAGATCCTTCTCCTTCAGCAGCATGATGTGCGGCCCGTTGGACGCCAGCCCGTCCTCGACGATGACCGCCTTCATGTGCGGATGCTCCCGGCGGAGGTCCTCGATGAGCCGCTTCGAGGCGTTGCGCTCGCAGTCGTTCTTCCGCGTGCCGTCCTCGTTCCGGATCGGCTCCGGGGCCAAGGGGAACACTTCGGCGTGGTCGGGGTGGACGATCGCCGCGCCCAGGGCCAGGTGGCAGTACGTCTTCGACCCGTCGCGGTGGTTCTTGACGCAGCAGCGCTTGCAGCTGACCTTGTGAGAGGAATGGTGGCCGGTCCCGTCCACCGAGATCAGGAGGTGCCCGCCGAACACCGTCCAGCCTTCGAGCACCTTCCCGCGCTGCAGGGCGGCATGGATGCTCTTGAAGCAGCGGCGCAGGCCGCGCGGGTCGACCTCGTCGAGCCGCTCGCGCATCCGCGTGTCCGAGGGCACCTTCTCCACGCCGAAAAGCGAGCGGAGATTCCGCGCCTTGACCGGATCCTCGCCGCCGCGCACCTGCGTGTCGAACTGCAGCAGCGACGGGATCTTGAGCGAGAACACCGCCAGCCCCGACATCAGGCAGTCGGAGAGGCTGAAGTCGCGCGCGTCGATCGGGTCGGGGACACAGTCGAAGCATTCGCGCACCGCGCGAAGCATGCCGGGCATCGACAGATGCCTGCGAAAGGAGTTTCCGGACATTTTCCTGCTCGGCTTTTGCCTGTTTGGACGCAGCAAAGCCGATCCGGCACAGAAAGTCTACGAAAGAAAATTCGTGGCGCCCGCGCAACCGACTGATAATGAACGAAAAGAAATCCTATCGGGAATTGCTGTGCCGGAACTGGCTGCCCGCAACCGTCAGATTGCTTGGTTGTTCAATCAATCCTGACAGACATGGGCCGTTTACAATTGCTCGCCGGATTGAGCCATATTCGAGTACCGGGTGTGTGCGTTTGTGCGTTTCTGCATGGCCTTCTTTGGGCAGGCAAGTGGGGCGACGAGGCTCGTGCACGCAGGTATCAAAAGACACGCAGACAAGGTCACGATGTACTTCGTGGACCCCGAATCTGACCGAACCGGGCGTGTGTCTCAATTTGCAGGGAATGTCGAAACCACAGTGACTCAGGAATGGAACTCGGATTCGATCGCGATCGCGGTGGCCTCTCCGCCACCGATGCAGATCGAGGCCACGCCTTTCCGTGCCCTTCTCACCTTCATGGCACCGAGCAGCGTCACGATGATGCGCGCGCCCGACGCCCCGATCGGATGGCCGAGCGCCACGGCGCCGCCATGCACGTTCAGGCGTTCATGCTCTATGCCCATTTCCCGCATCGACGCCATGGGAACGCAGGCAAACGCCTCGTTGACTTCAAACAGGTCCACGGCGTCGAGATCCCAGCCGACCATTTCGAGAAGCGCGCGCTTCGCGAAAACCGGTGCCGTGGTGAACCAGCCCGGCTCGCCAGCAAAGGTCGCATGCCCCGCGATCCGGGCGACCGGAGTCAAATCAAGCGACTCAGCAACGGAGGCAAGAGCCAGCACTACGGCCGCGGCGCCGTCATTTATCGAAGATGACGAAGCGGCCGTAATTGTCCCGTCCTTCCTGAAGGCGGGACGCAAGCCCGGTATCCTGTCAAGGTCGATCTTCCGGGGTCCTTCGTCGCTGTCCACGACCGTCGCACCCTTCCGGGCCTTCACCGTCACCGGGGCGATTTCCCAGTCGAAGCGACCCTCGGCCGTGGCCAGCTTCGCACGCGTCACGCTTGCGATCGCGTACGCGTCCTGTTCGTCGCGCGTGAACTGGTATTTCTCCGCACAGTCCTCGCCGAACGTGCCCATCGACCGCCGGCTGCCGTCCGTTGCCATCGCGAACGCGTCCTCCAGCCCGTCGAGCATCATGTGGTCAAGCATCTTCGTGTGGCCGACCTTCGCACCCGCCCGGCCCGAAGGCAGGAGGTAGGGCGCACCAGTCATGCTCTCCATGCCGCCCGCCACGACCACGTCAGCAGTTCCCGCGGATATCGCGTCACGGGCCTGCATGACCGCTTTCATTCCGGAGCCGCACACCTTGGAGCCGCACCTTCGGTGCTAAGGCATTGATACAGGGTCTCTTTCTTCCTCTCAAGATCGCGGATTCGGGCGGAACCGCAAGCGTTTTCTCCCGATCCTGCAACCGGAAGGAGGAAGAGAATCATGTCAAGGACACGACTCACCGACGCGAAGGTCCGCGACCTGCGTCCGAAGAAGGCCACCAGGAACGTCAGGGACACCGTCCTCGCGGGGTTCGGCGTCAGGATCCTGCCCAGCGGCGGGAAACGCTATTTCATTCACAGCCAGCACGAAGGCCGGCGGATCTGGAAGATCGTGGGCGACCCTGCCACCATGACCGTCGCCGGGGCGCGGGACAGGGCGAGGGGCATGCTTGCCTCGATCCGGGCCGGACGCCCCGCCTCGGACGAGGAAACGCTGTTCGAGACCGTGGCGGAAACCGCGTTCCGCCGGCACGGCGGGAACTGGAAGGAAAGCACGCTTGCCGTGAACCGGCACTATCTCTGCAACCAGATCCTGCCCTGGTTCCGGGGCCGTCAGATCGCGGAGATCACGGCGCAGGACGTGCGGGACTGGTTCGCCTCCTTGCACGCGACGCCGGTGTCGGCGGACCGGTCGATGCCCGTGCTGTCGGTCATCATGAAGGTGGCCGAGGCCGACGGCCTGCGGCCCGAGAGCAGCAACCCGTGCAGGGGGATCAGGCGGTACAGGAGGAAGAACCGGGACCGTTTCCTGTCCGACGCCGAATTCGTCCGGCTCGGGCGCGCACTGCGCGAGGCGGGGCCGTCGCTGGCTGTCCCGATCATCCGGCTCCTTGCGCTGACCGGCTGCCGGTCGAGCGAGATCAGGACGCTTCGCTGGACAGACTTCCGTGACGGGCACCTCCACCTGCGCGACGGCAAGACCGGTCCTCGCACGGTGTGGCTGTCGTCTGCGGCCCGCGAGATTCTCGACGGACTTCCCCGCACGTCGCCCTGGGCGTTTCCTTCCGGCAGGACCGGCGGCCCGGTCGTCGGCTCGACGCTCGGCCATGCCTGGTCCCGGATCCGGGCGGCGGCCGGCCTGAGGGACGTCCGCCTCCACGACCTGCGACATGCGTACGCGAGTGTCGCGGTCACGGGAGGGGAGACGGTCCTCACGGTGGGGCGGCTGCTCGGTCACGGCGATCCGCAAACCACGCTCAAGTACGTCCACGACACCGAGGCGGAGGCGGACAGGGCGGCGGTCGCGATGGGCGCCGTTCTTGCGGAGCGACGGACATGACCCGGGTCCGGCTGACGGACGCACGCGCAAGGCGGCTCAAGCCTGCCGCGAGCGAATACTCGGTCCATGACAAGGCGGTCCCGTCGCTCAGCGTCCGCGTCTACCCGACGGGCACGGGAACCTGGACCTGCACCGTCGACGGACGGAAGGCGTCGCTTGGCCGGGTCGACCT
>VYCX01000139.1 GCA_009843725.1 Boseongicola sp. SB0675_bin_26 | reverse complement strand
GGATAGAGCGTCGGACCGATGGTCAGGACAGTGACATCGCTGCCGACACTTTTGATTTAAGGTGCGCCAATCGGGATCTTGTAGTTCTCTTCTGGCACTTCGTCCTTGAACAGCTCGACCTGATCATAGAGCCGTTGGCTCTCGAAGACGATCACGGGATCGTCCGACGCCAGAGCCGACGCCATCAGACCCTTCGCGTCACGGGGCGTGGCGGGGTAGATGATCTTGAGACCCGGAACATGCGCCGCCAGCCCTGACCAGTCCTGGGAATGCTGCGCGCCATACTTGGAGCCGACCGAGCATCTTACCACGACCGGGACGTTCAGCAATCCGTTCGACATGGCCTGCCATTTCGCGAGCTGGTTGAACAGTTCGTCTCCAGCTCTCCCGATGAAATCGGCATACATGAGTTCGACGATGGGGCGACCGCCTTCCATCGCGGCGCCAATGGCAGTCGCCACGATGGCGGCTTCGGAAATCGGCGCGTTGAAGAGCCGGTCGTGCGGCAAGAGGTCGGCCAGGCCTCGATAGACGCCGAACGCACCGCCCCATTCCCGACATTCCTCTCCGTAGATGATGACGCGGGGGTCGGTCAGCGCGGCATGCAGGATCGCCTCGAACAGGCCATCGCGGAGGGTGATTGCTCTCAGCGGCGAGAGAGGCTCGCCGTCGGCGGTCCTCCCGCCACGCGATTTCCGGGCGTTCTGTCGGATGCGGACCACATTCGCGGGGTCGGACAGAGGTTCAGGTGCGGGCCCGTCCGACGGCGTCTCGCTGCCCGCAAACATTTTCCGTCCGATGCCGGTGCCGTCGTTTCCAAGACGGGGAGGCGGGGCGGTCTCAGGGTTGGCTGCGGCCATGAAGACTGCATTCATTCGTGCATCCGCTTCGGACTGGATCGCGTCCGCCGCTGCCGTGTCGAGAATGCCTTCCGCAACCAGGGAATCGCGATAGGTCCTGATCGGGTCAACTGCGCCCCAGGCCGCGATTTCGTCCTTGGTGCGATAGGCGTTGACGTCCGTCGTCGAGTGCCCGGAAAACCGGTAGCATTCCACGTCGAGAACGGCGGGTCCCTTGCCTTCAAGCAGCACCTGGCGCTTGCGCTGAACGGCGTCGGCGACAGCAAGCGGGTTCGTGCCGTCGACGGTTTCCGCATGAAAGGCGTCATCGCGCAGTCCGGCGCCGATCCGTGCGAGCCGGTCCCAGGACATGGTTTCGCCGCTCGTCTGTCCGCCCATGGCGTAGAAGTTGTTGGTGAAGAAGAAGAGAACCGGAAGGAAGCCGGCATTGTCCCAGAGGCGTTCGAACTGCGCCATGCCGGCAAAGTTCAGGGCTTCCCAAACCGGTCCGCAGCCTGTGGCCCCGTCGCCGACCATCGAGACCGCGATGCAGTCGCGACCTTCGGACTTCATCCAGAGCGCGGCTCCGGTCGCGATGCCGGCAGACGCCCCGACAATGGCGTTGTTCGGAAATGCGCCGAACGGCGTGAAGAACGCATGCATGCTGCCCCCCATGCCGCCATTGAAGCCGATTTCGCGCATGAACATCTCGGCGAGGAGCCCCGTGAGCAGGAAATTCTCGGCGAGGCCGTGTTCGGTCTCGTCCGGAAGGTGCGTCTCCACGGTGCGGAGCAAGGCGCCGTTGCCGTGGGCTTCCATGACCGAGGTGAGCGCGTTGTCGCCCAGCCTTTGGATCGCCGCCAGCCCCTTTGCCAGGAACTCCCCGTGCGAGCGGTGTGACCCGAATATGTGATCTTCTGGTGCCAGCGCCATGGCCGCGCCGACCGCTGCCGCTTCCTGCCCGATCGAAAGGTGGGCAGGGCCCTTGTAGGCATAGGTCAGATCACCGTAACTGCCTTTGGACTTGAGACTTGCAACACCGCTCTCGAAAGCTCGAATGACCATCATGTGACGCAGCGCCATGATCAAGGTGTCGGCACCGCGCGCCCGAAGCTCCTCAGCCAAAGAACGCCCGTAGGCATGAACCGGAATTCGTTGCGATGCGAGCTCGGTCGAGCTTCTTGTGGCAGCCGGATCAATGTGAATGGACTTGGGCAAAGGTCCTGCCTTTCCGCGTGACTCCAGAGACCTAATCGCCTGGGCAACATTGAAGCAAGAGGCAGATTG
Source organism: Boseongicola sp. SB0675_bin_26 (assembly GCA_009843725.1). Taxonomy (GTDB): domain Bacteria; phylum Pseudomonadota; class Alphaproteobacteria; order Rhodobacterales; family Rhodobacteraceae; genus JAJEFO01. The sequence continues at coordinate 5,309 of VYCX01000139.1, read as the reverse complement.
ACCTTTTAGGGGACAGCTTCACTATGGGACTGGCTCAACAGGGGGATGTCCGGTGATCCTTTGCGGCGGCGACGCGTTGATTGACTTCGTTCCGGTGGCGCAGGCGAACGGCCTGGCCGCGTTCGTGCCGAGGCCCGGTGGTGCCGTGTTGAATGCGGCGACGGCATTGGCGCGGCTGGAGCAAGATGTCTCTTTCGTTGGCGCTCTCTCCACCGACCTGTTCGGTGACATGCTTCACGACCACATGGTCCGCGAGGGCATCGGCACCGCCAACGTCAGCCGAAGCGACGACGACAGCACTCTGGCCTTTGTCAGTTTGGCCGACGGTGAGGCGCGCTATGCGTTTTATGACAGTGCTTCGGCAGGTCGCCTCTGGACAGGCCTGACGGGGCCGTTGCCTGAGGCCGAGGCATTGCACTTCGGATCCCTCACGCTTTTCGCCGACCCTCCCGCAAGCGCCTACTTGGACTTGGCCGAGCAGGCATCATCTCGCATGGTCGTGTCACTGGATCCGAATTGCCGTCCGAGCCTGGTACCGGACAAGGAAGCCTATCGCGGGCGCATTGCCCGGGTCTCGACGGCCAGCCACGTCATCCGCCTGTCGGATGAGGATCTCGCGTTTCTTCATCCGTCGGCAAGAGAGGAGGAAGTGGTGGACGGTCTGCTCGACGGCCTGACGCGCCTGGTGATCGTGTCCCGAGGGGCCGAAGGGGCATCGGCCTGGTGGGCCGGAGGCCGGGTGGACGTCTCGGCGCACGAGATAGATGTACAGGACAGCATCGGCGCGGGAGACACCTTCCATGCCGGCGTGCTTGCGGCGTTGTCTCGCACCGGGCAATTGCGGGCCGATGCGCTTGACCGGCTGGATCGGGCATCGGTTGAAGACGTGCTGGCGTTCGGAACTGCTGCAGCTTCCTTGAACTGCTTGGAATCCGGTTGCGATCCGCCAAGCTTGAACGCCGTGCTGGAATGCCTTGGAGAATGACCGGATGACCCGTATCGACGCACATCAACACTTCTGGTCACTGGCGCGCGGGGACTATGGCTGGCTGACGCCGGAGATGGAGCCGATCTACCGCGACTTCCTTCCGGCCGACCTGAGGCCACTGCTGGCGGAGGCGGGCATTGATGGCACGATTCTCGTTCAGGCCGCGCCAACCGTTGCAGAGACCGAGTTCATGCTGGGCCTTGCGCGCGAGGAACCCTTCATCAGGGGTGTCGTTGGCTGGGTCGACTTCGAGGCCCCGAGCGCGTCCGACGACATAGCGCGCCTCTCCAGGCAACCAGCCTTGGTCGGCCTGCGCCCGATGATCCAGGACATTGCTGACGACGGCTGGATGCTGGGCGAAGGGCTCGTCGCCACGTTCGACGCCCTGATTGATGCCGACCTCACGTTCGACGCCTTGACCCTGCCGCGGCATCTGCCGGCACTGCGAGAGCTCCTGTCGCGCCACCCGAACATGCGGACGGTCGTTGATCATGGCTCGAAGCCCTTGATCCGAGACGGGATCATGGATGGCTGGGACCAGGACATGGCAGCACTCGCATCCGAGACCTCGGCGTTTTGCAAGCTGTCCGGCCTTGTGACCGAGGCGCACGCCGACTGGACCGTCGATGACTTGCGCCCGTACGTGGAGCACCTTCTGGACACGTTCGGACCGGACCGGCTTGTCTGGGGCAGCGACTGGCCGGTCTGCACGTTGGCAAGTTCCTACGGGCGCTGGGTGGAAGTGGCAGGGGAGCTCCTTTCCGGACTTGCCGAGGATGAAACGAGCGCGATCCTCGGCGGCAACGCTGCGCGTGCCTACAGGATGCGGGCACCTGATTCCGCGATCACGGCGTAGCTGGGAAGGGGCAGTCGGCATGGGAGAATTCGACGGCAAGGTGGCGGTGGTCACGGGCTCAAGCGGCATCGGGCTGGGGGCGGCGCTGAAGTTCGCCCGGGAAGGCGCAACCGTGCACCTATGCGGGATTGACGAGTCGCATAACGAAAGGGCGAAGGACGAGGCGGCTGGGCTGGACGTGAACGTGGCCGAGATTGACGTCACGCAGCCCGGGCGGCTGGGGCCTTGGATCCATGAGATTGGCAGCAATGGAGGGATCGACATCCTCGTAAACGCGGCGGCCGTCCAGACCTATGGAACGACGGAGTCGACGGATTTCGAACACTGGAACCGGGTCATCGCGACCAACCTGACTTCGTGTTTCCTGACCTCGCACCTTGCCTATCCATTCATGAAGCAACGGGGCGGCGGGGCAATCGTCCATGTGTCCTCGGTCCAGGGCCATGCCAACCAGAACGAGGTTCTGGCCTACGCCACCAGCAAGGGAGGAATTCACGCGTTGACGAGGGCGCAGGCCGTTGATGCGGCAAAGGATGGCGTCCGCGTGAACTCCATAAGCCCGGGATCGGTGCGTACGCCGCTGCTCGAGTTTGCAGCGCAGACGGTGGCGGGCGAAGGCAACCCGATCGAGGAGGTCATTGAGAATTTCGGCAATTCGCACCCGGTTGGCCGGGTCGGCACGGTGGAGGAAACGAGCGAGTTGATTGCGTTTCTTTGCAGCGACCGTGCAGGGTTCTGCACGGGAGGAGACTATCTGATTGACGGAGGGCTGACGGCCGGGATCGGTGTTTGACGGCGAGGATTCAGGTCTTCGAGAGGCTGAACTGCGGAATTTTCGAAGGCCCCTTGTGGCTGGTGGCAGGCCCGGCTTGAGGGCGGCTTGATCCCCGCAGGGTGGCGCGAAAAACCGGGCCACGCTTGGCGGGCAGCCAACGGCGAAAGGGTCGTCGTGGTTGAAGTCCGGATCTGGAACGCTTGCAGGATTCCGAGTGTTCTGGAGCAGTGTCCCTCAGCAGGGGCCATGTTGCATCCAGGCCGCTGGACCGATCCAATTGTGGAAGTCAGTAGTATTGCGCCCTTGCACTCTGGGTTCACCCTCGCGGCAGGGGTTCCGGGACACGCAGGGACAGCCTCCAGGCAGTGAGTGCAACGCCCGGGAGACCTTCTGCGCCATCGTGGTCAATTTCGTGGCAGCAGGCCAGCCTCACGGGCGGCCGGGATGTTCGCGCGACTGACCGGAACCTCCTTCCCGTCTCGAAGGATCAGGAACGTGCGGTCGCCGTCGCGGCGCGCGCCCGCCACCTGGTCACTTGCCACCCAGTGCGAGCGGTGCACCTGCAGGCCGTCCACCGGCGCGGTCTCGCGGATCGCGTCGCTGAGGCGCAACAGGAGCAACTCTTCGCCCTTGGTTGTATGCACGCGAGTGTAGTGATCTTCGACCGAAAGCGCGATCAGCGCCCCGCGTTTGCCGGGTGGCACGCGGTCAAGCAGGGGCGGCAAGGCGTTTTTGGTGCCGGGACGATCTTCCTGGCCCACCAGTTCGAAAACGGTCGAGATGACCAGGCACATCATCAGGATGCTGAGTGCGAGAGTCGCAAGTCCTTCGAGTTGTTCGCCCAAAAAGATCGGCCAGATGAGAGTGTTTATGGTCTGCACGAATAGGTTGATTCCGCAGCCCAATGCCAACCCGATCAGGCCGGCGCGAAACCAGAGCGGGTGGTGTTCCAGGCGGGGCCGAAGTGACAACGTTATGATGCTGCCGATCACGTAGGTCGAGGCCACGATTCCCACCCAATAGGCGATCCGGGGAAGGAACCGCATCACCTCGCCGGATTCGAACGGCCCGGAAATGCCCAGCATCAGGCCGACCCCCAGCACCACGACTTGCACGCGGTAGTCGCCCAGATGCGCACGCAGTCTGCGAAGCGTGAATTGTGCGAAGCCGCCGGCCACGAACCGATCCTGTCATCTGCGAACTCTGCCTTGGATGTGGCGCAATCTGGCGCATTGAACAAGTCACCGATTGGCGAATCTGGAGACGGCATGACACTTCAACCCTTTCTGTCAGCGGGGCCAGTGACCCAGCTGCATGTCGTGGCCGCCATGCTGGCCATCATGCTGGGTCCGATGGCGCTTGCGCGGCGTAGCCGCGATCGTTGGCACAGGCGTGCGGGGTATGCCTGGGTCCTGTCCATGGCGGCGCTTGCGGCAAGCGGGCTGTTCATCAACAGCATCCACATGGTGGGTCCGTTCAGTCCGATCCACTTGTTGAGCCTCCTGACGCTTTGGCAGCTTTGGCTGGCCGTGCGTGATGCGCGCGCGGGCAATGTCGTGGCGCATCGAGTTCGCATGCAGGCGATCTACATGCTGGCGCTGATGCTGACCGGGGCGTTCACGCTGTTTCCCGGGCGGCTCATGAGCCGCATCCTGTTTCCTGAGGCCCCGGTGGCGGGATTCGTCGTGGTGCTTGCACTCACGGGAGCGGGTTGTGCGTGGTGGCTCCACGCCGTCTCCCGGCGGTCGTGCCAGACCAGTTCGGCATAGCCTCTCGGCCTCCACCGAAACTCGACATTGGTTGTTCAAGGGCCGTTGAGGCGTGGACAATCGAAGGTCGAATTTGGCAATCGCACGAGGGTCGGAATCGTCATCGTTCTCGGTCGCTCCACCGCCTGGTCGACCGTCGGCTCTCGACGATGGCGGCGACGAGAAGAGAACCGTGCAACTGCAAAACGTCCGCAACCGGCTTTCCCAGGATTCCCGAGTGTCCGGCTGGATCGACATGGAGTGGGCAATTCCGTTCCAGCGAGCGCGGACGTTGAATGCCGCGGGCATCCAGGAACAGGAAACCGCCCCTGTCCGGTCAGCCGGGGCTGCGGGCAAGCCGCGGGGCCGTAACGCAGGCGGTCCACTGGATGATGCTCCAGGACAAGGCCAACGCACGAAGCTGACTTGCCGGACGAACGAGGATGCCAATGGCCTGTTTCCCGCCCCGATGGCCAGCTCCGAAACAAGGGGACTGGACGCCTACGGAACGGCGATCCGGCCCAATTGGCCGTTGCCGTGAGTTGCCGCCGGCGGAAAGTGAGCGTGACGTCACGCCGCTGCTCTCTCTCTATCTCTTGATCGTTGCGGCGACGCTGGTGCGGGCCTTGCGCGATGGCAAGACGCTCTGGTCCAGAGTCTTGGTCCACGCAGCCAGCAGAGATGGCGGGCGTGCGACTTCGGCACCAGTCAAGCGGTCCAGTGTCTTTCGATGCCGATCCTGTCAAAGGCCTGGTCGGAGGAGATCACCGGCAGGGTTTCCTGCCGCGCGACTGCTGCAATCATGCGGTCAAATGGATCATGGTGATCCCAGTCAAGCATCGAAGCATCCAGGCATGCCGCTGCGGTCAGCGGAATCAGATCGTAGCTGTAGCAACCTGCAATCATAATCGCTTCGGCCTGCATTCATCGTGATTTTCGGCC
>VYCX01000374.1 GCA_009843725.1 Boseongicola sp. SB0675_bin_26 | reverse complement strand
ACTATACGCGAAGGCTGCTTGCCTCGATTCCGCGCCTCAGGAGAGAGAACGCATGATGGGCCAGAAACGTGTCTTCCTGGGATCAATCGCAACGGAAACCAACACGTTCTCGCCGTTGCGGACCGACTTGCGCGACTTCAAGGACAGCTTCTTTGCGCCCCCTGGACTGCACCCCTCAACGCCCACGCTGTGCAGTGCGATCTACCCGGTGGCACGCGCGAAGGCCGACGAAATCGGGTGGACGTTGATCGAGGGCACGGCGACCTGGGCGGAGCCGGGCGGCATTGTCAATCAGCGGACCTGGGAGAATCTTCGCGACCAGCTTCTCCAGGAGCTTAGCGTCGCGCTGCCGGTCGACATAGTGCTGCTTGGGCTGCATGGCGCCATGGTGTCCCAGGAATGCCTCGACTGTGAAGGCGAACTGATCGAGGCGGTTCGCGCGATCGCCGGGCCCGACGCAATCGTCGGGGTGACGTTCGACCCGCACAGCCACCTGTCTGACAGGCGCGTGGAGAATGCCGACCTGATCACGGTCTTCAAGGAGTTTCCCCATACCGACTTCGTCGAAACGGCCGAGAACTTGATCAATCTGGTGAACTGCGCTTCGGCCGGGAGCATCGTGCCGGTGATCTCGACCTTTGATTGCAGGATAATCGATGTCTTCCCGACGAGCCAGGAACCGATGCGCAGCTTTGTCGACGCGGTGAAGGAGTCTGAGGGGAGCGGCAAGATCCTGTCCGTTTCCGTCATCCATGGCTTCATGGCCGGCGACGTCCCCGACCTCGGGGCCAGGATCATCGTGATCACTGATGATGCGAAGGACGAGGGCGACGCGCTTGCCAGAAGGCTCGGGCTGGAGCTGTTCTCGATGAGGGGCAAGACGCGGCCGGACTTCCTTTCGCCAAGCGAAGCACTGGACAGGGCTGCGGCAGGCACTGGCGGCCCGCTGGTGATTGCGGACGTGTGGGACAATCCCGGAGGCGGCGTACCAGGAGACTCCACCATCATTCTGCGTGAGATGATCCGGCGAAAGATTGACAATGCCGCATTGGCGACCATCTGGGACCCAATGGCGGTTCGCACGTGCATGTCAGCTGGCGAAGGCGCAGAGCTGCACCTTCGTTTCGGGGGCAAGATGTCACGTGCGGGTGGCGAACCGCTTGACGCCAAGGTCAAGGTGCGCCGCATTCTGCGTGACGCGGTTCAAAGCTTTGGCGAGAGTGTCGTGCCGCTCGGAGACAGCGTCCGGATTGACGTCGACGGCATCGACGTCATCCTGAACACGGTGCGCAGCCAGGTCTTTCATCCCGACGTGTTTTCCAATTTCGGCGTAGATCCCAGGGAAAGGGCCGTGCTTGTGGTGAAGTCCACCAATCACTTCCACGATGCCTTTTCCGCGATCGCTTCGCGAATCCTGTATGTCACGGTTGACGGGCCGTATCCGAACAACCCGGCCACGAATGGCTATCGCAACCTGAGCCGAAAGGTTTGGCCCCTTCACGAGAACCCCCATGTTTCCTAGATTGGTCGAGGTCGAGACTCCCGCGCTGATCATTCGCGAAGAAGTGGCGCTCAGGAACATAGACCGGTTTCAGAGGCACTGTGACGACAACGGCCTGAAGCTTCGTCCGCATGTCAAGACGCACAAGTGCGTTCACTTTGCCAAGGCGCAGATCGCGGCCGGCGCGACCGGAATCACCTGCCAGAAGATCGGCGAGGCCGAAGCCATGGCAGATGGCGGAATCGACGACATTCTCATTGCCTACAACATTCTCGGCGATGGCAAGCTCGGGCGTCTTCGCGCCCTAGCCGAACGCATGAAGGCCCTGACCGTGGTCGCCGACAATGACGTTGTCGTGGACGGATTGAGCAAGACGTTCGAAACGGCTTCGCGGCCCCTGTCGGTCCTGGTTGAGTGCGACACGGGCGGCCACCGCTGTGGCGTGCAGTCTCCCGAACGCGCGATCGCGCTTTCAAGGAGAATCTCTGCCCTTCCAGGCATGCGATTCGGTGGGTTGATGACCTATCCGGCAATCGGTGGACAGCACGACGTGCTGGACTTCATGACGCTTGCAAAGGCCGGGATCGAAGAGTGCGGAATCGCATGTTCGGAGGTCTCCTCGGGAGGATCGCCCGACATGTGGCATGCTCGAAGTCACGGCGGGACGATCACCGAGTATCGGGCCGGGACCTACATCTTCAACGACCGTTCGCTGGTGGAGCGGGCAACCTGTGCTTGGGAGGATTGCGCCGGCCGGGTCGTTGCCACCGTCGTAAGCGTTCCTTCGGAAGGCAGGGCAATCATCGATGCAGGGTCAAAGATACTCACGACAGACCTGCTTGGGCTTGAAGGATTTGGACATGTCGTCGGACATCCGCAAGCGCGCATTGCAGGCTTGAACGAGGAACACGGGACCATCCTGTGTGGTCCTGACGACAGGTTTGAAGTCGGAGAGCAAGTGAACATCGTCCCAAACCACATTTGTGTCGTGATCAACATGCTGGACAATGCGTGGCTCGAACGGAAGACAGGCGGCATGTCTGTCCTGACAATTGATGCACGTGGGAAGCTCTGTTGAGCGGCGGGTGGTCGTTTCGCGGCAACCCTCGACAGGGCCGGGTTCTTCATCGCGAAGGCGCATTTCTGCGACCAGCACCGGGATCACCTGAATGACCGGCAAGCCAAGGTGATCTCGCGCACTTTCAGAGAAGGTCCCGGAGGGTTCGAAGGCGGCCTCAGCGCGGCGAACTATGTCTCGATTACGGGAACGTCACGGGCAACTGCAACACGGGACCTGCAGGACTTGGTAGAATTGGGTGCGGTCAACAGGACCGGCGAACGTCGCCACACGCGCCATTGGTTGAATCTGCAAGACACGGTAGACTGAAAGAGAGGCCAATGGGCCTAGCCGCAGTATTGATGCTTTAGGCACAATTTTGGATGATCTCGGGCGTCCAGTCGTGTTGCCGGCGCGACATCGGACCGTCTTGCGGAGGGCGTAGCCGCTCATCTTCTGCCTGACGCCCGGTGGCCTGGCCACGGCTGGAAACGACGCGCTCCTCGAGGATCTCCTCGAACACGCGTAAGTGCACGTGCGTTTGGATCGAGGATCGACCGCGAATCAGTGGCCCCATGCGGACGAACAAAACGTATGCAGCGAACGTCCGTTCTCCGCCCCCTTGCAGGATCAAGACAGCACATTCTCGAATATTGACATTCAGAAAAACATATTATATTTTCTGACAGGGAGATAGGTCTGTGATCACATCGAAGATCAGAAAACGCATCATCGGGAAGGGTCGCGGGGCGATCTTTGCGCCGTCAGACTTTCTGGACATCGGGTCCCGCGCCAGCGTGGATCAGGCCTTGTCGCGCCTGGCCGATCAGGGTGTTATCCGGCGTCTAACGCGGGGGCTCTACGATTATCCCAAGAAAAGCCCGCGCTTCGGCTATCTGTCGCCGTCGGCGGATGACATTGCCAGGGCCGTTGCCCGCAAGGACAACCAGATCCTACAGCCCTCCCCTGCCATGGCGGCCAATCAGCTGGGGCTTTCGACTCAGGTGCCGTCAAAGCCGACCTACATGACCGACGGCGCGACGCGCACCAAAACGATTGGTCGGCAGGTGATTCAGTTTCGGAATGCCTCGTCCAAGACGCTTGTCGGGGCGGGCCACAGGACCGGTGCCGTGTTCCAGGCGCTGCGTTATGTCGGCAAGGGCCGGGTCGATGACCACGTGATCGGCAAGCTGGCCCGCGCACTGGATGACAAGGACCGGGTGCTGCTCTCCAGGCAGAGCAAGCATGTGCCGGCATGGATGCATCCTGTCGTGCAGCGGATCGTTGCGCACGCCTGAGCATGGATCGGTTTGCCAACGACGGCGCCGAGCAGCGTGACGAAGCCTTCCAGGAAGCGGCGGCGCGGCTCGGGATGTCCAAGGCAATCATTGAGAAGGGCTTCTGGGTCTGCTGGTCCCTGAAACATCTCTTCGCCCTGCCCTCCTTTGGTGATCACATGATCTTCAAGGGAGGAACATCCCTCTCCAAGGTCTATGATGCAATCCATCGATTCTCGGAAGACGTGGACCTGTCGCTCAAACGTGCAAAGCTCGGTTTTGAAGGGGATCACGATCCCGAAAACCCGATCTTTCCGGCAGGAAGCGCAAGACGCTGCTACAAGAGCTCCAAGAGGCTGCGGAGGCGGAGGTTTCCGGACCGCTCTTGGCGGAGATACAAGCTGCGTTCGATGCCAACCTGGATCACGATTTCTCGCTAACCGTCGATCCTGGGGATGCCCAAACCCTGCTCTTTGCTTATCCGTCGCTGTCGGACCGCTCCGGTGGCTACGTCAAACCCATCGTGCGTTTCGAGTTCGGAGCACGTGGCGTTCATTTGCCGGTCGAGGTTCGGGGGATATCACCTTACGTTCATCAGACCTTCCCTGACTTGCTGGGCTCAGGTGGGGTTGATATGAAAGTGCTGAGCGCAGAGCGTACCTTCTGGGAGAAAGCCACGATCCTGCATATGCTCTGCCATCAGGATCCCGCCAAGCCCCTCGCCGGCCGGATGTCGCGCCACTATTGCGACATGGCCCAGCTCATCGGCCACGAGGCCAAGGCACGCGCCCTCGGCAGCCTGAATCTCTTGGAACAAGTTGCGCATCACAAGTCCGTCTTCTTCAAGGCGACCTGGGCCAACTACGAAGACGCGAAGCCTGGATCTCTGAGATTGACGCCGAATGCAGACCTCACCTCCGCTCTGCGCCGGGACTATTCAGGTATGCGGGAGATGATCATCGGGGATGCGCCGGGCTTCGATGACATCCTGGGCGCGATTGAAGCATTCGACGCTGAAATCAACAGCTGACGCGTGGCTAAGTGATGCGGTGTGTCTCGCGTTGATGGTAGCCTCGGCGGCATTTCTGGGCTGGCAACTTGTCCAAGGCGGCTTCTGCGTCTTCCTCCGTCTTCCTGCAACCGACCATCCCATGTTCACCGGCGGAACCGATCCGTCCCCATTCTCTGATCAGGCGCCATTCGCCAGGAAGCGTCTGGGCGATGTTCGTCACGTAGAACCGCCTTTGGCGCCAAATGCGTCATGCAAGCACTTGTAGCGCCGCGTTTGAACGAACCCTTGACCCCTGAGAGAGACAAGTGGCATGGATCAGCCCATCGGCTTGGCCAAGAAGACCGAAGGACCCATTGTTGGTATCGGAAGCAATCGATTTCGCGATTGCCAAAGCTCCGAGCCGATTGGCTTCGGCGCCAAATTCGGTTCCCAATGATCGATCGGCCGATGCGCCCATTCCCTCTGAATTGCCATGCGAATCTGAAGGCGGGATTGGGACATTGCGGGCACCGAACTCCGCGTCTTCAGTTTCGCGGGCTGACGCCAGCATTCGTGCCCACGAAACGATACCGCTGTGCAGGTATCGATCTTCGCCCATGAGCAGGAAAATGCCACCGGTTTACTGGTCTTGCGAGGCTCTTGGGCGCGCATGTTCGGGATGGGTGGTGCCCAGGAGAGGACTCGAACCTCCACGTCCATAAAGGACACTAGCACCTGAAGCTAGCGCGTCTACCAATTCCGCCACCTGGGCAGGTGAATCGAAGGTTGGGAATAGGCGCGGGCGCAGATCGTGTCAACGATCATTGCGCGGTGAATTGGACCTTGCCCGGCATCATGCGCGGGGCTACACCCTAAGGATCCAAAAGCGGAACTGGCGAAGGTGCATCGCATGTCGCGACTGGTGATCGTCTATGGCGGATCCGGATTTGTCGGGCGGTACGTCGCAAACCGCATGGCGCAGGCCGGCTGGCGCGTGCGCGTGGCGGTTCGGCGACCGAACGAGGCCATTTTCGTCAAGCCGCGGGGCACGCCGGGCCAGGTCGAGCCGGTACTTTGCAACATTCGGGACGACGATTCTGTGCGGCAGGCGGCGCAGGGAGCCAAAGCTGTCGTCAATTGCGTGGGCACGTTTGACGCGTCCGGCAGGAACAACTTCAGCGCGGTCCAGCATGTCGGTGCGGGCCGCATCGCCCGCATTTCCGCAGAGGAAGGCGTATCGCGGCTGGTGCATGTCTCAAGCATCGGAGCCGACCCGGCCGCGGAAAGCGAATATGCAAGCAGCAAGGGTCTTGGAGAGACGGCGGTGGTCGGCGCCTTCCCTGGGGCGGTCATCCTGCGCCCTTCGGTGATTTTTGGCCCCGAAGACCAGTTCTTCAACCGCTTCGCCGCCATGGCCAGGCTGTCGCCGGTGCTGCCGCTTGTCGGGGCCGGCACGAAGTTCCAGCCCGTCTATGTCGATGACGTGGCGGCCGCCGTGGAGAAAGCCGTTCTCGGGGAGGCTGGTGCGGGAATCTTCGAGTTGGGCGGGCCGGACGTCGCAAGCTTCCGCGAACTGATGGAGGGAATGCTCGGGGTCATTCGTCGACGTTCCCTGATCGTGGCCCTGCCTTTCTGGGCTGGCCGCGCCATCGCCCGAACCAGCGGCCTCGCCTCGTTCCTGTCACTGGGCGTGCTCAAGCAGCCGATCACGCTCGACCAGGCAACTGAGCTGAAGCGCGACAACGTCGTGGCCGCCGATGCCCGCACCCTTGGCGACCTTGGAGTGCATCCAACCTCCATGCATGCGGTGTTGCCCACCTATCTTTGGCCCTATCGTCCCGACGGGCAGTATTCCGACATCACGCGCAGCGCCCGCAACCTACGCGGCTAGGCCGTAGGACCATGCAAGCAGGGCCAGTCCAAGGACGACCCTGTAGATCACGAACGGCGTGAAACTCACCCGCTCGATCAGCCGCATCATGAAATGCAGCGCCCCGAGGGCGGCGACAAAGGCGATGACGGCAGCGATGCAGCCGTCGCGTGCCTTGGGCAGGTCCAGGGAGGACGCGACTTCCAGGCCCAGGAGCGTGCCGGAAGCGATGATCGTCGGGATCGACATCAGCATGGCGAGGCGGGCTGCATCTATGCGGGCATATCCGAGGCGCCGTGCCGCCGCTATGGTGATGCCGGACCGGGATGTTCCGGGGATCAGGGCGATTGCCTGCCACAGGCCCATGATGATTGCGTCCTTACGGTTCCAGTCGCCGGCGGTTCTGGCCTTGGATCCGGTGCGGTCGGCCCACCAGAGCACAAGTCCGAAGATCAGCGTGGCCCACGCGATGACCGTGACAGAGCGCAGCATGAGGCTCAGGCCGGTCAGCCTGAATGCCAGGCCCGCGATGATGACGGGAACGGTTGCAAGCGCGAGCAGCAGGGCAAGCCGCACTTCCGGCCCGTCGAACCTGCCCGAGGCCATGCGGATCATGCCGGTGAGGATGCGCGACACGTCAGCGCGAAAATACAGGAGCACGGCGCCGAGCGTGCCCACGTGAACGGCGACGTCGATGACGAGGCCCTGGTCCGGAAGGCCCGCGAGGTTAGGCAGGAGGACGAGATGGCCGGACGATGACACCGGCAGGAACTCGGTAACGCCTTGGATGACGGCCAGGAGGAACAACTGAA
>VYCX01000555.1 GCA_009843725.1 Boseongicola sp. SB0675_bin_26 | reverse complement strand
GGCCGCTGTGCTTGCCGAGCAGCAGATACTCATGGGCATGGTTCGGCGTGATCCGGCGCGACGGGATTCCGCCGCCGGCCTTCAGATGGTAGACGTCGGCCTTCCCGCTTCTGCGGGCGAGCAGCGCCATGACAGGAACGGACATGGCCTCGGCAATCGCGTCGAGCGTTCCAAGGGATGGGGACACCTGCCCGTTCTCGATTCGGCTGATCATGCCGGCCGAAACCCCGGCGCGTTCCGCCAGCCTCGTGACTGTCATTCCGCGCTCCCGGCGCAGCCTGTTGACCGTCCGTCCAACCACGATGTCAATTTCCGCCCTCTCAGGCATGATGCCTTCCTGCCGCTTGACACTACGTTATCAAAGGTAAAAAACATTACCAATATGCAAAACTATTCGATCGTCTCCCTGCTACGCCATGCGATCAACGGTCACGCGACATGGGCGCCTGCCTGGCGCAGCCCGCCCTTGAGGGAAAGCTATGACGTGGTCGTCATTGGTGCCGGCGGACATGGACTGGCAACCGCCTACTACCTTGCCAAGGAGTTCGGAATCACCGACGTCGCGGTCCTGGAACGGGGCTGGCTCGGCGGCGGGAACGTCGCGCGAAACACCGTGACCGTCCGGTCGAACTACATGCGCGATGCGTCAATCCCGTTCTACGTGAAGTCGGTAGCGCTGTACGAGGGCCTGTCCGACGAACTGAACTTCAACCTGATGCACTCGAAACGCACCATGATCGACGTGGTTCAGACGTTTCCGAAGATGCGTGAGCTGCGGCGCCGACAACTGACCATGGACATCTATGGATCCACCTACGAACGGATTTCCACCGAAGAGGTGCGCAGAAGGATTCCGGCGCTCACCGGCGGCGGGCCGGGTGCACGGCTGCCCGTGATCGGCGGGATGGTGCATACGGATGCCGGTGTGAACCGGCACGATGCGGTCGCGTGGGCGTATGCGCGCGGCGCCGATGCGCGGGGCGTCGAACTGCACCAGCAGACGCCTGTCACCAAGCTCTTGCGGGGCGGTGACGGCGCCGTCAAGGGTGTCGAGACGCCACGCGGCATCGTGCGGGCGCGCAAGGTCGCGGTTGCCGTGTCAGGGCATACGACGACGCTGACCGAGACCGTCGGGCTCAGGCTGCCGCTGCGAACGATGAACCTGACGGCCTTCGTTTCCGAACCGGTCAAGCCGCTTGTCGACGTGGTCGTGAACTGCCCGGACAGCGGGTTCTATTTCAGCCAGTCGGACAAGGGCGAGATGGTGATAGGCGGCGCGCCCGACATGGGCCAGAGCTTTCGCCGGGACGTCAAGCAGCACGTGTTCGAGGACACCGTGACGGCCATGCTTTCGCTGTTTCCGTCGTTCAAGAAGCTGAAGCTCCTGCGCCAGTGGGGCGGCCATGTGGACATCACGCCCGACGCATCGCCCATCATGGACGAAACGGACGTGCCAGGGCTCTTCGTGACGGCGGGCTGGTGGGGCGGCTACAAGGCGATCCCGGCCGGAGGGCTGACTTTGGCGCACCTGATTGCAAAGGGCGAGCCCCATCCCCTGATGGCGCCATTCACCTTGAACCGGTTCAGGCATCTCGACTACGTGATGGAATCCGGAACGACGACGGCGAGATAGGGAGCCGGACCGATGATGCTCATCCCATGTCCTTTCTGCGGTCACCGAAACGAAAGCGAGTTCGCGTATGGCGGTCCCGTGAAGCCGGACCGGCCCGATCCGCATGCGGCAAGCGATGAAGACTGGGTCGATTGGCTGACAACTGTCCCGAATCCGCTTGGCCCGGTTGAGGAGCGCTGGTGGCATGTGAAGGGATGCGGCACTTGGTTGACGATCTGGCGGGACACGCGAACGCATTGCGTCGTCGAGGGGTCTGGCGATGCGGGATAGGCGTCTCGCTTCGGGCGGAAGGATTGACCGAAGCCGGCCGCTGGCCTTTCGCTTCAACGGGAAGGGGTACAGGGGATTTTCGGGCGACACCCTGGCCTCCGCACTGCTTGCCAGCAACGTGCGCCTGACGGCACGAAGCTTCAAGTATCATCGACCTCGAGGGATCGTCGGGTCCGGCCCGGAGGAACCGGCGACGCTGGTGGAACTGGAGGGTTGCCACGCATCCGCCAACCGGGCGGCGACAACGGTCCGGCTCGAAGACGGGATGGCCGCGCGGTCGGTGAATTGCTGGCCGTCACCGGGACTTGACCTTGGCGCGGTCAGCCAGCTGTTTGCGGGGCTCATCCCGGCAGGCTTCTACTACAAGACGTTCAAGTGGCCGGGCTGGCGCCTCTACGAGCCGGCCATCCGCAGGGCCGCGGGCCTTGCCGGCGCGCCGGACGCGCCGCCGCCGGACGCGCCGCCGCCGGACGGGCATTTCGAGGCGGTGCACGCGCATGCAGACGTTCTTGTCGTCGGGGCGGGGCCGGCTGGGCTGATGGCGGCCCTGGTTGCCGGTCGCGCCGGGCGTCGGGTCTTCCTGGCTGACGAACGAACCGAGGCAGGCGGGAGCCTGCTCGACCGACGCATGGAGATCGCCGGAAGACCTGCGTTGGAGTGGGTGGCTGAATCCGTTGCCGAGCTGACGTCGATGC
This sequence comes from Boseongicola sp. SB0675_bin_26, assembly GCA_009843725.1. Taxonomy (GTDB): domain Bacteria; phylum Pseudomonadota; class Alphaproteobacteria; order Rhodobacterales; family Rhodobacteraceae; genus JAJEFO01. The sequence goes on along the minus strand of VYCX01000555.1, from coordinate 4,928 downwards.
CCAATGTCACGCATTTGCAGGACGCGTGTGTCTGGGCATACCGCGAGCACAACTTCCTGATGGTGAACGAGCGCTCACCTGCCAACCCAAGCATGCTTGAACGGAACTGGCGGGTGCGGGCGGGGAAGGTGATACTTGCGACGGGAGCGATCGAAAGGGGCCTCGTCTTTCCGGACAACGACCGTCCAGGCGTGATGCTGGCCTCGGCCGCTCAGGCCTACGTGAACCGATTTGCCGTGAAGCCTGGCGAAAGGGCTGTGGTCTTCGCCAACAACGACAGCGCGTATGCCGCCGCGGCTGACCTTCTGGCGTCGGGCGTTGACGTCGCCGCAATCGTGGACAGCCGCGATCCGGTTCCTGACAGTGCAAGAGACTTGGCTGGAGGCATCCCGGTCAAGGGCGGTTCCGTCGTCATCGGCGTTCGAGGGAGGCGGTCGGTCAAGGGCGCAGCCGTTTCCAAGCGAGACGGGCAAGGGGCCTCGACGATCGACTGTGACTTGCTGCTCCACTCAGGTGGATGGAGCCCGGCCGTTCACCTGTTTTCCCAGTCTCGCGGAAGTCTCCGCTACGACGAATCTCTCGCGACATTCGTGCCGGACGAGGCGGCGCAGGCCTGCGTATCCGTCGGCGGCGCGTCCGGAGAACTGTCGCTCGCTTCAGCATTGCGAACCGGTGCAGAGGCGGCGGCCATGATAACGGGAACGGAAATGCCCGATCTTCCGACGACGACCGGGGAAAGCTACGCGATCACACCGCTTTGGCGCGTCGATGCACCGGGCGCCAAGGGCAGGGCATTCCTGGACATTCAGAACGACGTCACGGTCGACGATGTGCATCTCGCGCTTCGTGAGGGTTATGAAAATGTCGAGCATGTCAAGCGGTACACGACAGGCGGCATGGGGCTCGATCAGGGAAAGACGGGCAACATTAACATTATCGGCACGATTGCACTGCAAAAGGGCGTGCCGCTTCAGGATGTCGGCACAACGACCTTCCGCCCGCCTTACTCTCCCGTGTCCTTTGGAGCGATCGGAGGCATCCGTGAAGAAAGCGTCGTTCTGCCATACCGCCACACGCCGGTCACGCAATGGAACCTCGATCGGGGCGCGTTCATGTACGAGGCCGGCGCCCGTTGGCGGCGACCGGGATATTTCCTGCGCGGCGACGAGACCTTTCAAGAGACTGTCAACCGCGAATGCCGTGCCGTGCGGGAATGCGTCGGAGTCTATGACGGTTCCCCGCTTGGGAAGTTCGAGCTGAAGGGGCGCGATGCCGGTCGCTTCCTCGACCACGTTTACACGAACCTGATGTCCACCCTGAAGCCCGGCCAGTGCCGCTACGGACTCATGCTGACGGAGGACGGCCTGATCCTTGACGACGGTGTTGCCATGCGACTGGGAGAGCACCGCTGGCTTGTCTCCACGTCCACGGCACATGCGGACGCCGTGCACGGGCACATGGAGGAGTTGCTCCAGACGCAGTTTCCGGACTGGAGCGTCCACGTGACGACCGTGACCAGCCAGTGGAACAACGCGACCGTATGCGGCCCGAGGGCGCGCGAGGTCATGGCCGCCTTGGGCACTGACATCGATCTCTCGCCCGAGGAACTGCCGTTCATGCGTTTCGCGGACGGCCATGTGGCCGGGCTGCCGGCGCGTGTCGTTCGGGTCAGCTTCACGGGCGAACTGTCGTTCGAGATAAACGTTGCGCCTCGGCACATGCGCGATCTTTGGGAGTGGATCATGGAAGCCGGCGCACCTTCCGGGATCGAGCCGGTGGGGTCGGAAGCCAGCCACGTGCTGCGGGTAGAGAAGGGATTCCTTTCCTTGGGACATGAAGTGGACGGCACGGTGGATGCGCACGACCTCGGCATGAGCTGGATCATGTCGAAGAGGAAGGCGGACTACGTCGGCAAGCGCTCGGTTGAACTGCGACGCAGGGGCAAGGCAGTTCGACGTGAGCTCGTGGGCTTGCTGCCTGCGGATCCGAATGACCAGATCCCGGAGGGTGCACCGTTGACCCCCGGCGGAGAGAAGCGTCCGTCCGAAGGGCTTGTGACCGCCTGCGTCTGGAGCGTCGTCCTTGACCGGTGGGTCGCGTTGGCGCTTCTGGAGAACGGAAAGTCACGGCACGGCGAAACCGTTCACGTCCGCTTGAAGAACGCGACGGTCGCCGCCACGGTCGGGGAGCCGGTGTTCCATGATCCCGACGGCCTGAGGATGAGGTCCTGAATGAGCTACAACGCATCATTCGAAAGGCTTCCGATCAGCGCCTGTTTCGACCTGAAGGGGGCGGAGAACGCCCTGGTTGAATGGATTGGCGCGGAGATTCTCCCGGGATTTCCGACAGAGGCGAATCGCCGTCGCAGTGCGGATGGCCTTTCGCTCGACCATGTAGGTCCGCGCCATTGGCTCTTGCACGCGGACATTGATCGTGAGGATGAATTGAACGCTGCGTTGCGTCCGCACCTGGCCCCGGCTGAAGTGAGCATCGTCAGGATCTCGGACACCATGACGACCTTTCGCGTCGCTGGAGCCGATGTGGCGCATGTACTGGCCATCGGCTGCCCGCTCGACCTGCATGAAACTGCATTCCCGGAGGATGCAGTGACCTTTACCGAGTTCTTTGGCCAGAAGGCGCTGGTTCGCCGATGTGCAGGCGGGTTCGACGTGTCCGTCGAGCAGAGTTACGGCGACATGATGGAGGACTGCCTGACACGCGCGCTGCGTTGATTCGGAGGCATGAATGACACGGACGCACATCCACAAGTACGAGACTCGCTATCACGCGAAGGCGACCTACTCCAAGGCCATCCGGGTTCGAGGCGATCTTGTCGTCATGCAAGGCCAGGTCGGCACGCTTCTGGACGGCACCGTCGTGGGGGAGGGTGATCCCGGCGCGCAGGCGGATCAGGCTTGCCGCAACATCGAGCGCTGGATGACCGAAGCCGGCGGCAGCCTGAAGGACGTCGTGAAACTGACCGTCTATGTTACCGACATCGACTATCGCCCGGCGGTTTACGACGCGATCAACCGCTGGTTCGAGGACGTGCACCATTGCTCGACCGGTGTCGTGGTCAGCGCGCTTGCCGACCCGGCGTTGCTGGTCGAGATCGACGCGATGGCGGTGATCGGCGACGAGTAGCTTTCAGACCCTGACTTGTACCATTCCGTTCTCCACGCGGGTCTCGAACACCCTCATCGGGCGCGTTGCGGGCGCACAGACGGGATTTCCGTCCCGGACATCGAATGCGCCTTGGTGCAACGGGCATTCGATGACGTGACCGTCAAAATACCCGTCGCAAAGATCGGCGCCTCCATGGTTGCAATGCGCCAGCGATGCAAAGATGCCGGTCGGCGTGTCGTAGACTGCAACCAACCGCGGGCCCAGTGACACCCGAGTGACCCAGTTACGCTCCAGAGCGTCCACCGCGATCAGATCGGTCCAGGAACGCCTTGCCTTGTTCACGTCCGGTTCACTGCCGCGACCCGTTCGCGCTGCGTCAGCTGGCGCAGGATGTCTAGATGCGCTCCGAGGTAGCCGTGCCGTTCGACGTGGATATGGTCCTTCAGCTTCTCGTGCAGCTTGGGAAGGGCGTGAAAGGGCACGGAGGCCACGTAGTGGTGTTCGGCGTGATAGTTCATGTTCCAGCAAAGGAAGCGCCATGGGGCGGAGACGAGGTTTGTCCGGGTGTTCTCGGACATTTGGGCGACGGTCGGTCGCCCGACATGTTCCGTCATCCGAACGAATCGCATCACCGGTTCGCCCAGGAACAGCGGAATGATCCAGTACCAGATCAGGCCCCACCAGCCCGTCGTGGCCATGCCAAGGAAGATGGTGGCGTAGATCGCCAGCATCCGGCGCGCATCCATGAATACGGTCTTGTGTTCCTCCACGGGAATGAACTTCTTCTCCGCTGCGTTTAGCCGCCCGATCGCGTGTCGGAATACCTCGGTGAACTTGCTGCGCCAGTAGGGAACGGCACTCAGGTACCAGAGGTACGCCCCGAATGTCGTGGGCATCGAGATCATTTCCGGATCCTCGCCGTGCAGCTGCGTGTATGTGTGATGGTCGCAATGCTCGTAACGGAAGAACCTGTGCGGAAGCATGATGATGAGCCCGCAGATCTGCCCGACGAGGTCGTTGATCCAGCGGGTGCGGAACGCCGTGTAATGCACGCATTCATGCTGGAGCGCGAAGTGGTGCACAAGCACGGTGCCTTGCAACAGCATTGCGGGCCATATCAGCCAGCTGTTCCATGCAAGCGCTATCAGCGCCGTGGTGACGGATAGGAGCCCGATCCAAAGGACCAGGCGGCGCAAGGCCGGCCCGTCCGACCGGCGCATGAACTGCTTCAGTTCCTCGCGTGAAAGCTTCCCCTCGGCCAGCGCCTGGGTCAGGGGCGTGACAATGGGATTTGCCATGGGAACCCTCGTGATTTGCCGGCAGCGGTGTCCTGTTCACCTTGCTGGACGGCTCCGGAGACGGGAGTGCTCCGCACCATGCGACCGGAACATCGGGCCGCATTGCGATCTTGTTACTGCATCCTGATTGATTGTGCAATTGCATGTTCTGGTCCGGGTGGAGTCAAAGTTGTTTATCATGCTGCGACAGTCTCTTTCGTCTGCCAGTCAAGGAAGTCAGGCAGCTTCAGGTGGCGTGCGGGAAGCGCGATGGAGTGATGGCTCTCCGGATCTGTTTCGGGTCGCGGCCAAGGTGACAATGAGTCCGGTCGAATGACGCAGCTCGCCCCCGAACCGGCAAATGGCATGGAAGAGTGAAGAAACGACAATTGCGGGCGGTGGACCGCCTCTCCTAGATCTGGTTCCGGTGCGCCCCTGTCCGGGCAGCTAGTCGGCATAGCCCCTTCGCTGCTAGGTCGCGAACAAATTCCGAAGGTGTGAAGGGAGGATTGTCGTACGCCTCCC
>VYCX01000164.1:5053-7593 GCA_009843725.1 Boseongicola sp. SB0675_bin_26 | reverse complement strand
TGAACGATATCGACACAAAGTCCCTGTCCTCCAACGCGTTGTGGTGTCCGGCGTGCATCGTGTAGGAGAGATCCGCGCTCATGCGTTCCAGGTAGTTCGCCCCGACCCCAAGCGTCAGGACCTTGCGCCCCCCTACGAACGGGCCGAACGGGGCCGGGCTCGACCCGGAGACGTCATGCTGGAACTGGAGATAGGGGGTGAGCCTGGCCGCGCCGATGGCGTTGTGATAGTCGAGCCAAACCGCGCCCCGATAGCCCCAAGATGTCGCGTCCGCAATGTCGCCACGTGCTCCGGGCGTGTCGAGCGGGGTGTCCGGCATATCGTGGACCATCATGGTCGCCGCCTCGGCGATGAAACCGGTGGAGTCGGAGCCAAGCAGTGGTCCGAACACCTGGGTCGCCGTCACTTGCGCCTGGCTCACGTCCCGCCTTTCATGGCCCTTCAGCACGTTGCCGATGATCCCGGCCTTGCACTCGGGCTTTTGGGCAAGACTCTGGATCCCCTCCTGAAGCACGCATCCGATCGGTGTCAGAGCCTCTGTGAACAGGGACGTCTCCTCCCTTTGAAGAGGCAGGTCCGGATGAAACGAGTATTCACCCTGGAGAGCCCAGCCGCTGGCGCCGAGCACGGTGTTGAAACTCACGCCGAAGGTCCTGAGATCCTCCGGGTGCTCCACGAAATAGCGCGCCGCCCGTGCATAGTGATTGATAGCGTGAAAGCCGGCAAGGCCTCCGACAAGGCTTTGGACAGCACCTTCGACTTGCGGACCGGCGGCAGCCTGGAATTCCGGTGACGCGAGCGTGCGCCTAATGATCTCTTGTCCTCTCGGTGTTGCAATGTCGGCCGGCTGCAGAGACCCATTTCCTATTGCGGCGTCAATCGCGGCAAGGGTCGTCAAACGCTGCTTCGTCGCGTCAAAACTTGCTTGACCGACGATGCCAGCAACACGCGCACTCCCGACAAGTTCCTCTTTGTTAGGCACCCGGCCGGTGACGAGCGGCAACCGGCTGTGCGCGTTGACAAAGTAGAAACCGAATTCGGTATCGTTCAGTGCCGGAGACAGGTAGCGCAGCGCAATGCCGTACTGGCCGTCATCCGGGGGTTCCCGATCATCAATGCGGGCGATTTTGGGGAAGGGGTCGTCGGCGCTGTACTTCAGGTCCAGACCGGTTATACTGTCCAGGTCCGCGTTGATGGCGTCTTGCAGCCCCGGTGCGGCCTTGACGTTGTTCGAAAGTTCCTCGTACCTTGGGTCCACAAGCAGGGCGTGCCGACCCCCCGCGCCGACGTAGTCGTTGGACGAGAAATACGTGCCGACCGGGTCGATCTCCGTCTTCTCCCAGCCGAACTGGTAGAAGCCTTCCACCGAGAGGTCGGGAACCGGCTCGACCGCTGCATATACCATGGGCACGGGCAACAGGGCGTCGCGCAACTCCGAGCCCGGCGTGCGCAACCGGTTCACGTCGATTGGATTGATCACGTTGATTCCGTTCGGGACGAACGTGCTTTCTCCCCAGTTCAGCACCTGGTTGCCGACCCGCAGGTCCAGTGGAACACCGCCAGGGTCGAAAGCGCCGGAAGCATAGAGGTCGAGAAGCCGGAAACCTCGCCCCGCAACATCCTTGGCCGCGTCCGACAGCGGAGTCGACTCCCGCACTCCGTTCGAGTTTTCGAAATCAACGAAGCCGTGCATGCGGACGAACAGACCCAGGTTCTCACCCGTGAGTTCGAATTCCGCCGTGAGGCTTGACGTGTTGCTGACAAGGCCCCGGCCGTAGTTCCTGTCGCCGTCGTCGGAGTTGGCGGAAGTCAGGGTATCGTCGCGTTCGGAGACACGGAACGTCAGACCATGGTTCAGCGTAAAGTTTGCAGTTGCAGATACGTCGGCTCCCGGAATGCCCTGGGAGTTCGCCGGCATGCCGAACACCAACGTGCCAAGAACAAGGAATGCTGTCCGGAGGGGATGTCTGCCAATCGAGCGCAAGTTCCTGAAATTCGTTCGGAGCGGGCGTCGGGTGATGAGATCTCGACCAGTTTGGAAGAACATGGAATCCCCTTTCCCAATTGTCTGACCTGATGGCCCGAGGATCATTTGCATGGATGCCTCATGTGCAAATTTCGCCATTTCATTTCGTGGCACCATGCTCGATTCGTCGTGTAACCGCAATGGATGCCCCGCCGGAATGCAAGACTGTCCCGTGTCCCGCGCATTTGCCCGAGGATCATGTCGGACTGTGCTGGAATCGTGACTTTGCCTGCAATCAGGCATGCATGGCTTCGGTCAAGCAAGTGGGCAAAATTCCGCTGAATTCCAAGATGGTTCCCGTTCATTGCGTCACCATGGCCGGGTGCGGACGCAGGGATTGTTCGGCGGTTGGCGCCCGTTGCTGCGCGACCCTGCGCCAGCAGCTGCCAAGGAGGATTTCTGGCCTGGATTCGTTCCAGTTCGCAGCTATGTGTCGAAGGCGTTTCCAGTCATGTGCACTTCGCCCAGCTGCAATCCGGATGGCGCCGCCGCGCAGCCTTGGCCACTTGACGTG
>VYCX01000164.1:0-5043 GCA_009843725.1 Boseongicola sp. SB0675_bin_26 | reverse complement strand
CCGCGCCGCCGCTGTGCGCTCGGTTGGGGGGGGGGCCGGGCCGGGGCGTCTGTTCGGCCGCCCCCCGACCTGTTCCATCCCTGAATTGGGCCATGAAGCCTCTCGCAAGATCACCCTTGATCTGGCTTGGCGGCAGCGATGTCTTGCTTTCGTCTTGCTGACTGGTCGCCCAAAGGCGGTCACGATGTCCGACGCCCCAAGACTCACAACCACTGCTTCTTCCAAGGGCCAGGTCGTCCTGCCCAAGGTCGTCCGTCAGTCCCGGCGCTGGGAGGCGGGAACGCGCCCCGCCGTAGAAGACATGGCCGACGGCGTGCCGCTCAAGCCGTTGCCCGTGATTGCCTCGACGCGCCTGGCGGACGTCTTCGGCATCCTGGCCAGCACCGGAACGCCCAGGACACTCGCAGAAATGCAAGCGGGAATCATGGCGGAAGGCCGGCGCCATGCGGGTGATTGATGCAAATGTCGTCGTTCGGTACCTGACCGCGACAACCCAGGGCAGGCTGCCAAGTCGAGAGCCGTCGTCGACGCTGGCGACGTTTTCGTGGGCATGACCGTCCTCCTGGAAGCAGAGTGGGTTTTGCGCAGTGTCTATGGCTTTTCGTTCCAAGACGTTGCCGATGCGCTCCTTGCTTTCGTTGGATTGCCGGGCGCGTCGGTTGAGAGCCCGGCCTTGTTGGCCGGAGCGCTTGTCCGCACGAGAAACGGCATGGAATTCGCCGATGCGTTGTGCCTCGGTGCCGTCGTGAATTGTGAAGAGATGCTGACTTTCGGCCGTCGTTTCATCGAGACGGCAAGAGGCAATGCCGTCAGGGTGAGGGAACCCTGAGCGGGCGGGCGGTCTGGAAGCCGCACCGCGGACACCTACCTGGGGGTCACGTGGTGCAGTCATGCAGACAATCATCAATGGCAACCCATCGGCGTGCGCCGCAAGCCCGCCTCGCCGAGCCGGCATTTCTGCCGATGGATTCCGCAAGTGACATACAGAACGGCGATCCGGATGCACGCAACGCCCCTGTCGAGAGAGTTGCAAAACGATGCCGGGGAAGTCGCGAGGTGTTTGACAGGGTCGGCCGGTCTAGCCGAGGAACCTGTCCCGGGCATCTGATTGAAGCACACGATTCGCGCAGGTCACACCCGCGTGCGTTCTGGAACACGCGATTGCCGGAGGCGACCTCGTCGAAGACATGGTCCTGCTGCCCGATCAGACGCCACCGGGTTCAGAAAATAGGATGACCGAAATGGCCGGATCCAGGACATTCTCTGGGTCGTGACCGAGCAACGCTTCGCGACATCTCGACAATTGCCTGAACCGGCACTATCTGACCGGACACGATGGCACCAGCGCCCGCTTCCGCAATTTGCGGTAGTCTCTTGCGAGCGCATGCATTTTTTGCGCATCGATCTTTCTGGCAAGGGCCGTCGACGGTCATCGGCGAAGGGCGGAGGGGATGATACAGCCGGGCAGCAAGTTCCTGAGAAGGATAGCGGTCATCGGACGAGGAACTGCCGGGTCGCTGGCGGCAGCCAGCGTCACACGCCTCCACCCCGGCAGCGAGCTTGAACTGCACCACATTTACGATTCGCGCATTCCGGTCATCGGCGTGGGTGAAGGCAGCTGGCCGAGCCTGGTCGAGGAATTGCAGCAGTTGACGAACTTGTCACATCAGGTCGTGCAGCAGCGCCTGAAAGGAACGCGCAAGTATGGCGTCGCGTTCGAGGGATGGGGTTGGCGTGACGAAGACTTCACACACTACTTCACGCCGCAGCAGGTATCGTACGGCTACCATCTGTCCGCAGACCTGATGGCCGAATTGCTTCACGAGAGCACATGTGCCCGTCACATTGATGCGAAAGTGCGCAAGATCAGAAGAGTGGACGGCGGCGCCCAAGTGGAGTTTGAAGATCGCTCACCCGAACTCTACGATCTGGTCTTTGATGCCCGAGGGTTTCCGAAAGAACTTCAATCCGGGCAGCACATCGACATTTCCTTCATTCCAACCAACACGGCCGTCATCCGTCGTTGCCCGGCAATCATCAAGGAAGTTGGGGACGGGCTGGTTCTTGAGCATACATACACCCGCGCCGTCGCGCGCCCGCATGGCTGGGTATTTGTGATTCCGCTTACGATTCATACCTCTTACGGGTATATCTTCAACAAGAATGTATCGAGCCTTGACGAAGTCGTGGCGGATTTCGACACGTTTCTCGAAACTGAAGGCGTGCCGGAATTCGAACAGCGCGCCATCATCCCGTTTCCCAATTTTGTCCACCGACAGATCTACGACGGGGCGGTTGCCCGCATCGGCAATGCGGCGGCGTTCATGGAACCCCTCGAGGCAACGGCGATCGTGTCCGCACAACTGCAGATAGGGATGGTTCTCAACATGCGTCTCAACCGCCCGATAGAGCATCTCGACCGCGACGCGCCAGTGGTCAATCGGTTTCTTGTCAAGAACATGCTGAGTTACGGCCTGTTCGTCGGGTGGCACTATTCCTGCGGCTCCAGGCATGACACCGAATTCTGGCGTTACGCCCGTGACCGCGTCTGGCCGGAACATCGCAAGGCGGCGGACCGGGGCATGACGGACTGTAACGCGCTCCAAGGGTTCGACGAGATGATCAAGCTGATGAACCAGCCGGTCATCGGCAAGGCAGACTGGAACCGGATGTGCGGAGTTCCCCTCACCAGTTACGCCCAGGTGTCGCAGGGTCTTGGCTGCACAGATCCTCGAGAGTGAATTCGTCCCTATGCCGTTGACTCCGCGCCGTTTTCCGGATCCGGGTCTTCGACCATCCTGACCATCCTGACCATCCTGACCATCCTGTGCCCGCTGGCTTCAATCCCGCGCTCAAAGCATTCATCCCTCTCGGGTGACCAGCATGCAGCTCAGGCGCGCAAGCTCGCGCTCGGCCGTGATCGCCACTGGCCCGTCCTGCAACCGGGCGGGATCGCTCGTCGCGCTGCCCAGTCGTCTCTGGACTCCGAGACGGGTGCGGGACAGACCGCTTGGCCGGGGCGGGTTTCCGAAGCCTTCGCGAACGCGGACACCTGCTTGACTTGGCTTCAGGATTCGCAGAAGTGTCGTCAAGTGCTGGTGCCTGCCCGATCGGGCAGGTGAAAAGGGAATGCGAAAGGGTCTTCGACCCAAGCGCAGCCGCCCCCGCGACCGTGACCGGAGAGGGGATCCATCGCGCCACTGGCCCGAGAGGCTGGGAAGGCCGGATCGCCCGCAATCATCCGCAAGCCGGGAGACCTGCCAGCCGACTGGACGTGACCGGACGGGGGATTCCGGGACGGGGCCGCCATTGCGGTGCTCTCGTTTCCTCCCCCTCCACAGCAGGAACGAGGGATCCGTGGACGACTGCGCGCCGGTTGAACTTCTTGTCTGCACCACGTGCCGCAGGGGGCGGGAGCTGTCTGACGACGACGAGCGTCCCGGAGCGCTCTTGCATCGTGCGTTGGCGGCCAAGGAGTTGCCTGAAGGCGTCAGCCTTCGCGGCGTGGAGTGCTTCTCGAACTGCGACCATGGCTGTTCCATCGCCCTGCGGGGAGGCTCGCGGCGCTGGACATATGTGTACGGGAACCTCGACCCGTCGAGCGCCGACATGATCCTGGATGGCGCAGCAAGATATCGCGCAACGTCGGACGGGCTTGTCCCGTGGCGGGAACGCCCGGAGCATTTCCGCAAGAACTGCATTGCACGGATGCCGCCGATTGTACCAGTGGAGACTGCCAAATGACCGATCTCGCAAAGATTCCCGCCACAGTCGTTACCGGCTTTCTCGGGGCCGGGAAGACGACGCTGATCCGCCACCTCATCGAATCCAGCAAGGGTCACCGGTTGGCGGTGATCGTGAACGAGTTCGGCGACGTGGGCGTTGACGGAGACATTCTCAAGACCTGCGCCGTTCCCGACTGTCCGGCGGAGAACATAGTCGAGCTGGCCAATGGCTGTATCTGTTGCAGGGTTGCGGATGACTTCATTCCTGCCATCAGCGCACTGCTGGAGCTAGACCCCGTGCCCGATCACATCCTGATCGAGTCCTCCGGGCTCGCTCTTCCCAAGCCGCTCCTCAAGGCCTTCGACTGGCCGGCGATTCGCAGCAGGGTGACCGTCGACGGCGTCATCGCGCTGGCCGATGCCGAGGCCGTGGCCGCGGGAAGATTCGCGCCCGACATCGACCGCGTGGACGCGCAGCGGCTCGCCGACGACAACGTCGACCACGAAACGCCGCTGTCCGAGGTGTTCGAGGACCAGATTGCCTGCGCAGACATCGTGCTGTTGACCAAGCCCGATCTTGCGGGGCCTGACGGCGTGGCGCAGGCGAGGGCGATCGTCGAACGGGAAGCGCCGCGTGCAGTGCCGATGATCGAGGTGTCGGAGGGCGCGGTGGACGCGCAGGTGATTCTCGGCATCGGAGCGGCAGCTGAAAACGATCTGGCAGCGCGTCCGTCGCATCACGACGGGGTGCCCGAGCACGATCACGATGACTTTGACACGATCGTCGTGGATGTTCCCGAGACTGAGAGCGCCGATCACCTCGTGGCACGAATCGAGACACTTGTCCGGCTGCAGAACATCCTTCGCGTGAAAGGGTACGCCTCGGTGCGTGGCAAGCCGATGCGTCTGCTTGTCCAGGGAGTCGGGACACGGATTCGCCATCAGTTCGACCGGGCATGGGAACCGGGCGAGGACAGGCAAGGACGCCTGGTCGTCATTGCGGAGCACGAAGACATCGATCCCGAAGCGATCCGGTCGATCCTGGTGCCGGAAGAACTCGTGCAGTGACAAGCAGCGCGCAGAATGGCGGCCGGCCGCCCAAGATCGGCGCGCGGCGCATGCTCCGCCCGCCACACCTGCAGACTGCGCGCAGTCGGACCGCGTCGGCTGGGAGATCCGGCACATGCACGTGATCTTTCGCGAGAGCTACGGGCTCGAGGAAACCGAGACCCCGACCGACCTTCAGCAGGAACCGGCCGATCTCGTGGTCCTGTCATTCTCGGACAGCGATCTTCAAGCCTTCGCGGCCGGATGGCAT
>VYCX01000259.1 GCA_009843725.1 Boseongicola sp. SB0675_bin_26 | reverse complement strand
GTTCGCCATCACGCAGCCGGCCGACCCGGCGCCCACGATGACAAAGTCAAATTCCACCAAGCACCCCCCGGGTCTTGCGCAAAATGTTAAATAATGAGACTATTTGTCTCATTATTGAATTGCACCATGAAAGTCATGGATTTGCAAGCAAGTTGAATGGGGAAAGACCGGCATGCCGAAGAATGGCGGCGCACGCATTCCCACGAACCTGCGCGCGATGCTCGTGCTCGAAGCCATGGGGCGGCAGAGCGGGCCGCTGCCGGCGGCGGAAATCGGCCGGCTCGTGGGGCTGCCGAAACAGACGGCGCACCGGCTCTGCAACACCCTGGTCGACGAAGGCTACCTTGCACGCGACGCGAAACGCGGGCATCTGCGTCCCGGACGGCGGGCGCGCGAAATGGCCTCTGGCATCCTGCACATCTCGTCAGGCCACATTGCGAGGCACCAGATCCTGAAGTCCGTTGCCGACCATGTGGGCGAAACGGTGAATTTCGTCATGCCCGAGGATCCGGGCATGAGCTACAAGGACCGCGTCGAGACGAACTGGCCATTCCGGATCCAGCTGCCTGTCGGCAGCCACGTTCCCTTCCACTGCACCGCCAGCGGCAAGGCGTTCCTCGCCACGCTGCCGGTTGCCGAAAGACGACGGGTCCTGAGTGGGATCAGGCTTGATCCCTTGACCAGAAACACGATCACGAATGTCGACGACCTCATGGACGAACTCGCGACGGTCGCCCGGCAGGGATATGCGCTCGACAACGAGGAATTCCTTGACGCCATGGTCGCCGTTGCGGTGCCGGTGCGTGATCGATCGGGTCGCTACTTTGCCTCGCTTGCGACGCACGGGCCGGTCCAGCGGCTTTCGCTTGAGAAGCTCGTGGCTCTCGCGCCTCTCCTTCACGACGCCTCCGAACGCCTGACTGCCGTGATCTTCGATCTGGACGAACGCCCGCACCCGGACGAACAGGGTCCGTTGGCGAGCGAGACTTGGGAAGGCTGATGCGGGGAGTGACCGCCGGCTTCGGGCACCTGGTCGCCGCCCGAACCGACGATGCAGGCTGGCAGCGGGCCCTTCCGCACGACGAAACTTCGGGACGGGCACTCGGGGACACCCTGGACACCGGAAACTCGGATGCCTGAACCTGCACGCAGGTGAAGGAAAGTTCTGGACAGGCAGGTTCAGGAGTGGTGACTTCGCGCCGACAGGTTCCTTGGAGGCATGAAATGAAATCGCACTATCGTGTCGTCGTGATCGGGGGCGGCGTCGTCGGCTCATCGGTTCTCTACCACCTTGCGAAATCCGGCTGGACCGACATCTGCCTCCTTGAACGCTCGGTGCTGACCGCCGGATCCTCCTGGCACGCGGCGGGCGGGTTCCACGCCCTGAACGCGGACCCGAACATGGCCGCGCTTCAAGCCTACACGATCGACCTGCTGTCAGAGATCGAAAGGGAATCGGGACAGGACATCGGCATGCACATGACCGGAGGCCTGACCCTTGCCGGAACGCCCGAACGTTGGGAATGGCTGCAGGCGACCTATCGTGTCTTCCAGTCGATCGGCATCCACGATTGCGAACTGATCACGCCGGAAGAAGCCCGGAAGCGTTGCCCGATCATGTCGACGAACGGCGTCCTCGGCGCCATGTGGGCCGACCGCGAGGGGTATCTCGACACGACCGGCACCGTGCATGCCTATGCAGGTGCTGCACGCAAGCGCGGCGCCGAAGTCATCGAGCATACAAAGGTCGAGGAACTGGTCCGGACCGCCGATGGCTGGCAGGTCGTGACCGACAAGGGCACGACCACCTGCGCGCACGTGGTCAATGCCGCGGGCCTCTGGGCCAAGCAGGTCGGCCGCATGGCGGGGATCGAGCTGCCGGTGTCGCCGCTCAAGCACCATTATCTCGTCACCGACACGATCCCCGAAGTCGCCGCGTGCGAATTCGAGATGCCGATGACGGTCGATCTCGAGGGCTTCACCTACATGCGACAGGACCAGAATGGCGTCCTGGTAGGCATATACGAGATCGACCACGAGCATTGGGCCATGGATGGCGCACCATGGGACTACGGAATGGAACTCTTCCAGGAACAGCTTGACCGGATCGAGAACGAGGTGACGCTCGGCTTCGAGCGGTATCCGGCCATCCAGGATGTCGGCATCAAGACCTGGGTGAACGGCGCATTCACGTTCAGCCCGGACGGCAATCCGCTCGTCGGCCCCGTGGCCGGCAAGCCCGGCTATTGGTGCGCCTGCGCGGTCATGGCGGGATTCCTGCAGGGCGGCGGCGTCGGCAAGACCCTGGCCGAATGGATGATTCACGGCGAGCCGGAGGCCGACGCCTGGTCGATGGATGTCGCGCGCTACGGTCCGTTCGCCGAGAACCGCGAATACATCCGCCAGACCACCGGCCAGTTCTATTCGCGCCGATTCGTCATGTCCTATCCCAACGAACAGCTGCCGGCCGGCCGGCCCCTCAAGATGGCACCAGCGCATGACGCGATGACGCAGGCAGGCTGCCGCTGGGGCGTGAGCTGGGATCTGGAAGCGCCGCTCTACTTCGCGCCGTCCGAAGACTTTGTCGAAAGCCTGACGCTCAAGCGCTCGAACGCGCACGACATCGTGGCCGCCGAGTGCCGGAACGTGCGCGCGAATGTCGGCATGGTCGATATCACGGGGTTTTCGCGCTACGAGGTCACGGGGCCGGGCGCGGAGACATGGCTCGACAACCTGTTGGCGTCCAGGCTTCCAGGCCCGGGACAGGCGCGGCTTGCGCCAATGCTGTCCGGAAACGGTCGCCTCAAGGGCGACCTGACATTGCTGAACTGGGGCGACGGGACCTGGTGGATCATGGGATCCTACTATCTCCGCGCATGGCACATGCGGTGGTTCAGCGACCACCTGACCGACGGCGTCCACGTCCGCGACCTCGGCGAGGAGGTTGCCGGCTTCGCCCTGACGGGGCCGAACTCGCGAAAGGTGCTGCAAGAGGTCGTGCACGAAGACATCGGCGACATTCCGTTCATGGGCTGCGCAAAGCTCGACGTCGGCCTGGCCGGCGCGCGGGTTGCGAGAATGTCGGTGGCTGGCGAACTGGGATACGAAATCAACTGCCGATTTGGCGATCACGTGATGCTGCGGCGCATGCTGCTCGAGGCGGGCAAGGCGACCGGGATTCAGGAATACGGATTCAACGCGATGCTGTCGCTCAGGCTCGAGAAGTCGTTCGGCATATGGTCGGCGGAATTCCGGCAGGATTACACGCCTGGCGAAACCGGCATGGACCGCTGGATCGCCTGGGACAAGGGCGATTTCGTCGGACGCGAAGCGGCCGTCGCGGAGCGCGACGGCAACGGTCCGAACCGAAGGGTCGTAACGCTGGAAGTCAATGCGACAGACGCCGACGCAAGCGGCTACGAACCGGTTTGGCAGGACGGGAACCTGGTCGGATTTGTCACGTCAGGCGGCTATGGCCACACTGTCGGAAAGTCGCTCGCAATGGCCATGATCAACCGTGACGTTGCAATGGAAGGTTCCGAGCTCGCGGTTCACGTGGTCGGCATGGAGCGTGCGGCAAGGGTGATCCCGCAATCGCCCTACGACCCGGACGGCAAGGCGATGCGCGGCTGATGGCGCGGCGAACGGGCCGCACTTCGCCCACGGCCGGACCCCGGCCGAAGCGAGACGTCGATTACAGGCGCCTGCGCAACCCGTTCCCGGTCATGGACCTCTTCGAGGCCGAATACATCGCAGACATGCATGCGACGGCCCTTCGCGCACTGGAGGATCTCGGGATCAAGGTGCTCCTGCCCGAGGCAAGGGAGATCTACCGAACGGGTGGTGCCCGCGTCGAGAACGAGATGGTGCATATCGGCCGCGAGATGGTCGATGCAGCCCTGGCTTCCGCGCCCCGATCCATCACCTGCCGGGCCGGCTCGCGCGAACGGGACGTCGTGCTTGAACAAGGACGGCTCGTGTTTCAGCCGGGTGCCGGCGCGCCGCATGCCACCGACCGTGAACGTGGCCGTCGCCCCGGCACGGCGCGGGACTTTCGCGAACTGATCCAGCTCACGCATCACTACGACGTGCTCCAGATGCTGCCGCCACTGGTCGAGCCGCAGGACGTGGAAACGCACGTGCGACACTATTTCACGCTGGAGGCGCAGCTCGCGCTGTCCGACAAGTTCCCCTTCGTCTTCTCGCGCGGCACGCCGCAGGCTCTGGACAGCTTCGAGATGCTGGCGGGCTTTCGGGGCCTTTCGGACAGCGCTTTCCAGGCCGAACCCCACTGCTACACCATTGTCAACACCAACAGTCCACGCACTTTGGACGTCCCGATGGCGCAGGGATTGATCGACTTCGCGCGGAACGGGCAGATGTCGATCGTCACACCATTCACGTTGATGGGCGCGATGGCGCCGATCACGGTCGCGGGGTCGATCACGCTCTCCCATGCCGAAGCGTTGGCCGCGATCACGCTGACCCAGCTTGCGAGACCGGGTGCGCCAGTCTGCTACGGCACGTTCACTTCGAATGTCGACATGAGATCCGGATCGCCCGCCTTCGGAACGCCTGCGCATTTCCAGGCGTCGCTGGCGGCGGGGCAGCTCGCGAGATTGACGGGCCTGCCCTGGCGCTCAGCTGCAGGCTCTGCGGCCAATCTCAACGACGTGCAGGCCGCGAACGAGAACCAGTTGGGCCTCTGGGGCTGCCTGCTGGCGGGCGCCACAGTCATCATTCATGCCGCAGGCTGGCTGGAGGGCGGCCTGACGGTGTCCTACGAAAAGCTCGTGACGGACGTCGAGATCCTGAACATGATCGCGGAACTCTGCGCAGGCGGTCGTGCCGGAACGGACGAGATCGGATTCGATGCACTTGCGGAAGTCGCGCCCAGCGGACATTTCTTCTCTGCCGCCCAGACGATGGCCCGTTACCGCACCGAATTCTACGAACCCCTGGTTCACGACTACGCGAACTTCGGAACGTGGAACGAGCGTGGCGCACAGGACGCCACGGCCCGCGCAACCAATGTCTGGAAACGGGCTCTCGCGGAATTCAGGCCCCCCGAAGCCGCCGATGGTCGCTTCGAGGAAATGCAGGACTTCATTGCCAGGCGCACGGCCGAGGGCGGAGCACCGCCGGTGAGTTGAGGCGTGCCGCGCCTCGATGCCTGTGCCCGCTCCTGGAAGCGGGTCGTACAGCCATTGGCCTTTGCGATGTCCGACGGCCTGCTGTACTCTCCGGCCATGGCACGGGGCACGGCTTGGCCGACTGGCACGAGGCCGCTCTGGCATCGGGCAGCTGCCGGCCCAGCCTCGGCAGGGAATTGACATGAGCCGCGACAAGATTCGAGCATCCTGCCTGACCGAGGAGTCGGCGCTGGTCCGCAGCCTGGTTGAGGCGACCGCACTTGACGCCACCGATCGGACCGCCATCGGCAGGCACGCGGCGCGCCTTGTCAACGAGGTGCGCGCCAGCGGCCAGCCAGGCAGGATGGAGGCCTTCCTGACCGAATACGGGCTCTCGACCAAGGAAGGCGTCGCGCTCATGTGCCTTGCGGAGGCGATGCTTAGGGTGCCGGACGCAAGGACGGTCGACGAGCTGATCCGCGACAAGATCACGCCCCATGACTGGGCGGCGCATGTCGGCGATTCCGGCTCCATTCTTGTCAATGCCTCTACATGGGCCTTGATGCTGACGGGCCGGATCCTTGATGATGACGGAGAAGGCGTCGCCGGCACGCTCCACGCCCTCGTCCGCAGACTGGGCGAACCCGTGGTTCGCACCGCCGTGGGGCACGCCATGGCGGAAATGGGCGCGCAGTTCGTTCTTGGCGAGACCATCGAGAGCGCCATCGAACGCGGCGCGATGGTATCGGGCCAGGGCTGCTCCTATTCCTTCGACATGCTGGGCGAAGCTGCCCGCACGGAACGCGACGCCGAGCGCTACCGCGCAGCCTACCAGGCGGCAATTTCCGCGATTGCACGTGCGGCCGGGAGTGACGAGATCCGCGACAATCCAGGCATTTCCGTCAAGCTGTCCGCGCTGCATCCACGATATGAGCGAAGCCAGGCGAAGACCATGTTGCCCGACATGACCGAACGCCTGCTTCCACTGGCGCTGGCGGCGGCGGAAGCAGGCATCGGGCTCAACGTCGATGCGGAAGAGGCGGATCGGCTGGATCTCTCGCTTGACGTGACCGAACGCGTGCTTGCCACTCCTGCGCTTGCGGACTGGGACGGATTCGGCGTTGTCGTGCAGGCTTACGGACGCCGTGCACTGCCAACCATCGACTGGCTCTACGACCTCTCTGCCAGGCTGGACCGGCGAATCACGGTCCGGCTCGTCAAGGGCGCCTACTGGGACACGGAAATCAAGCGCGCCCAAGTGCTCGGGCTGAAGGACTACCCGGTGTTCACGCGGAAGACGCATACGGACATCAGCTATCTGGCCGCCGCACGAAGGCTTCTTGCCATGAGTGACCGGGTGTATCCGCAGTTTGCGACCCATAACGCCCATTCTGTCGCCGCAATCCTGCACATGGCCGGCAGAGATCGATCCTCGTTCGAGTTCCAGAGGCTTCACGGCATGGGCGACGCGCTTCACGACGTGATCCGACGGTCCGAGGGCACGCGCTGCCGCATCTATGCGCCGGTCGGCACCCACAAGGACCTGCTGGCCTACCTGGTCCGCCGTCTTCTGGAGAACGGGGCGAATTCCTCGTTCGTCCATCAAATCGTCGATTCCTCGGTCACGGCAGAAGAGATCGCCCGCGATCCGGTTGCCGCGGCCGAAGCGGCCGGCTTCGCCCCGAACCCGGCCATACCGAAACCGTCGGACGTCTTCGCGCCTCGTCTGAACAGCCGGGGATGGGACATCACGGATCCGGTCGATCTCGCCGACATCGAGACCGGGCGAGACCCGTTCCACGCTCCCTTCCGATGGAGCGCCGAACCGCTTTCGCCATGCTCGCATGGCGGCCGGACACGCCGGGTCATGAACCCTGCCGACCCGGACGACGTGGTCGGAGAAGTTGTCGAAGCGCATCCCGACGATGCCCGAAGGGTTGTTACGGCAGCGATCGAGGCACAACCCGCCTGGGAGTCCATGGGTGCTCCCAGGCGCGCTGAAGTCCTGCGCCGGGTCGCTGACCGCTACGAGGCCAACGCCTCCGAGGCGTTCGCCCTTCTGGCTCGCGAAGCCGGGAAGACGCTCATCGATGCGGTGGCTGAAATACGTGAGGCCGTGGACTTCCTCCGGTACTATGCGGATGAGGCCGAGCGGGCGGGCGACAACTGTGTGGCGCGCGGCGTCATTGTCTGCATCAGCCCGTGGAATTTCCCGCTTGCCATTTTCACCGGGCAGATCGCGGCGGCGCTTGCCGCCGGCAATGCCGTCATTGCGAAACCCGCTGAGCAGACGCCGCTGATCGCGTCGCGCGCGACGGCCTGGATGCGCGAGGCCGGCGTGCCGGACGGCGCAATCCAGTTCCTGCCTGGCGAAGGTTCCGGAATTGGCGCCACCCTGACCGCAGATTCCCGGATCGGCGGCGTCTGCTTCACGGGCTCGACCGACACCGCGCACGTCATCAACCGCC
>VYCX01000138.1 GCA_009843725.1 Boseongicola sp. SB0675_bin_26 | reverse complement strand
ATATAGGCCGCCTGTCCGGAGAGCGTGCCCTGCAGGTTCTCCTGGCATCGTCCGAGACGGTGGGTTGGCGAAGGCCGTTAATTCCTGCCTGAGACGGGAACTTAGGAGCGCTGACTTCAGGTCTGCCCTGAAGCTCTGTTCACGATGGACCCGTAAGGACTTCTGGGGCTTCGGCCTCGTGATGAGCCGGAGGGGTCACCCTCCAGATTTGGAGTGAAACTGTGAATAGAGCCCAGAAAGAGAAAGTGGTCGAGGAGCTCGGCCAGATCTTCGAAAGCTCTGGCGTGGTGGTCGTGGCCCACTACGCGGGTCTCACGGTCGCCGAGATGCAGGATCTCCGCGGGCAGATGCGCGCGGCCGGTGGATCGGTGCGCGTCGCCAAGAACAGGTTGGCCCGGATTGCCCTGGCGGGAAAGCCGAATGAACATCTGGCCGACCTGCTGACGGGGATGACGGTATTCGCCTACTCTGAGGATGTGGCTACCGCCGCGCGTGTAGTCGACAAATATTCCAAGGCGAATGGCAAGCTGGTCATTCTCGGCGGCGCAATGGGCGAAACGGTGCTGGACGTGGCAGGCGTGAAGGCTGTCGCGGACATGCCGTCGCGGGAAGAGCTGCTTGCGTTGATCGTCGGCGGCATCGGCGCCGCGGCGTCGAATCTTGCCGGCGCGATCGGAGCCCCGGCGTCGAACGTGGCGGGAATCCTTTCGACCGTGGAAGAGCGCGCGGAAGCCGCATGAGACTTGCGTGTGGATTATGTTCGCACGTCGCAGCAAATTAGGAACGGAACTGAGAAATGGCTGATCTGAAGAAACTTGCAGAGGAGATCGTGGGCCTCACGCTTCTTGAGGCGCAGGAGCTGAAGACAATCCTGAAGGACGAATATGGAATCGAGCCCGCCGCCGGAGGCGCCGTGATGATGGCCGGACCGGCAGCTGGCGGCGATGCCGGCTCGGACGCGGCGGAGGAAAAGGACGAGTTCGATGTCATCCTCAAGTCGTTCGGCACACAGAAGATCAACGTGATCAAGGAAGTGCGCGCGATCACAGGCCTGGGGCTGAAGGAAGCCAAGGACTTGGTCGAGGCTGGCGGCAAGGCCGTAAAGGAAGGCGTTGCCAAGGACGAGGCCGAGGAGGTCAAGGGCAAGCTCGAAGCGGTGGGAGCCGAAGTCGAGCTCAAGTGATTCTTGCGGGCCGGCCGGCCAGAACCGGCCGGCCCGTTTCAGTGAGGCATTGCGACGACCGTCGAGGACGCGAAGACCGGCGCGATGTCTGGTGCGGGGCGTCGCGTCAGGCTGCGCAGATTGTCTCGACGACCTTGTTGGCGACTTGGCGCTGAATTCGTATCCCGCGACCAGGCGGATCGAAGATCGGCCGACCCCTTCACTCGCACTGACCGTCGTGTCCGTGAAGCCACGGACGCGAATGCACCCGTCGCCGCGCCCGCCAAGGTCAGGAGGCTTTCGATCGATGTGCGGGCAAGGTGGAGTTGTCAGCGCCTTGCTCCTCGTACGTTCAGAAAGTCAGGAATGATGACGGGAGCGGCTCTGCAGAACGAGATGTGGAATTGCCGGACCCGGAACCCTGGAATCCGCTGAAATGGGCTGAATTCGGGCTTGACTCGAGACATGGATTCCGGCCGAGCGCTTGCCTTTGAGAGTAGACCAATTGCTGCGTTCAAGGTACATTGTCAGATGATTGCATCTTGAATGTCGCAAAGTGCGGGAACAATGACCATGACTGACACCGGCAACGGCCGCGTGGCAAAGTCCGGATCCGAGAACGGCCAGCGCGAAGACAACCCGAAGAGAATAGGCAACCAGCGATACGCAAGCGAACTGTTCCGGCTACAGCTCGAACTCGTGAAGATGGTTGAGTGGATCAAGCACAAAAAGCTCAAGGTCGTGGTGATTTTCGAAGGCAGGGACGCTGCCGGAAAGGGCGGGGTCATCAAGCGGATCACGCAGCACCTGAGCCCCCGTATCTGCCGGGTAGTCGCGCTGCCCGCACCCACGGAGCGGGAGCTTACCCAATGGTATTTTCAGCGCTATGTGCCGCACCTTCCCGCAGCCGGCGAGATGGTGATGTTCGACCGGAGCTGGTACAACCGGGCGGGCGTCGAAAGGGTCATGGAATTCTGCACCGAAGAGGAATATCGCGATTTCATGCGCTCTTGCCCGGAGTTCGAACGCATGCTGGTGCGTTCCGGCATAAGGCTGATCAAGTACTGGTTCTCCGTCTCGGACGAGGAGCAGGAGAAGAGGTTTCAGGCACGCCTTCATCAGAGTCACAAGCGCTGGAAACTGAGCCCAATGGACCTGGAGTCCCGGCGACGGTGGGTTGCCTATTCAAAGGCCAAGGACGAGATGTTCGCGCACACGGACATCAAGCAGGCGCCCTGGTACGTCGTGGATGCGGACGTGAAGAAACACGCGCGGCTGAATTGCATCAGCCATCTCTTGAGCATGGTGGATTACGAGGATCTGACACCGGAATCGATCGAGCTTCCGAAGCGAGAAGATGCCGGTGCATATGTCCGGCCACCATTCTCCGAACAGACACTCGTGCCGGCAGCGTATCCCTGACGGGACCATCGCCAAGTGGCCGTCAGGACTCCCGCCGAAAGACGGTCTCCTTGGGTCCACGGCGACAGGGCGTCGCGCCACTCCCCTTGGCACGGAGCCCAGCGGATGACGAGGCCTGCCATCGACTGGGCATCTTGGCGCTCACTGTCGGCTGGCGTCTCCGCCTTGGAACCTGAAGGCGACCTTCCGTGCACCGTCCGCGCCCGCCGCCAATGACCACGCGTCCTTCCTTGGTCCTGCACCGGCAAGACCGGCATGAACTTGCGTGAAATGGTAGCCTGTCAAGCCGTTTCTCGGGTGCCGTCGGCGGCGGCGTGCCGCGAAAATCTTGCGGCGAGTTCACGTCATCTTGACACGAAATCGGTTGAAGGCGGGCGCTCCCGTTGATAGTCAGTCGCCGACGTGATTCGATGAACAGGCGCAACGTCAACAAAGTTCATGATTGGCCACCCTTTCAAAGCAGGATGCATCCTGCTTTGACGGGGTAGTCTCCTGTTTCGGGCGAGGGGCCGTGGGAGGCTCTTCAGGTATGGAAACGGAACTGTCCAAGTCAGGTGCGAAGCGGCGCCCAACCAGCCTCGCTCCCGTGATTGAACCGGAGATCCATCATCCATGGCAACGACGTTCATTGGCCAAAAGCGCTTCCGCAAGTATTTTGGCAAGATCCGCGAAGTTCTGGAAATGCCGAACCTCATAGAGGTTCAGAAATCCTCATACGACCTGTTCCTGAACTCGGGTGACCAGCCCGAGCCGATGGACGGCGAAGGCATCAAGGGTGTCTTCCAGTCGGTCTTCCCGATCAAGGATTTTGGCGAAACCGCGGAACTTCAGTTCGTCGACTACGAACTGGAAGAGCCGAAATATGACGTCGAGGAGTGCCAGCAGCGCGACATGACCTACTCGGCGCAGCTCAAGGTCACTCTTCGCCTCATCGTGTTCGATGCCGACGAGGATACCGGCGCAAAGTCGGTGAAGGACATCAAGGAGCAGGTCGTCTACATGGGTGACATGCCGTTGATGACCTCGAACGGAACGTTCGTCGTGAACGGCACCGAGCGCGTGATCGTTTCCCAGATGCACCGCTCGCCGGGCGTCTTCTTCGATCATGACAAGGGCAAGACCCACGCCAGCGGCAAGCTGCTCTTTGCCTGCAGGATCATTCCCTATCGCGGGTCCTGGCTCGATTTCGAATTCGACGCCAAGGACATCGTTCATGCACGCATCGACCGTCGCCGGAAGCTTCCGGTGACGACCCTGCTCTATTCGCTGGGCATGGACCAAGAAGGCATCATGGATGCCTATTACGACACCGTCGGATTCAAGTACCGAAAAAACAAGGGCTGGGTGACCAGGTTCTTCCCCGAGCGCGTGCGCGGCACGCGGCCAGCGTTCGACCTGGTCGATGCCAAGACCGGCCGGACCTTCGCCAAGGCGGGCGAAAAGGTCACGCCAAGGACCGTCAAGAAGATCATTGACGAGGGCAAGATCACCGATCTCCTGGTGCCGTTTGACCAGATCCTGGGCCGTTTTGTCGCCAAGGACATCATCAACGAGGAAACCGGCGCGATCTACGTCGAGGCCGGGGACGAACTGACCTGGGAAGTCGACAAGGACGGAGAAGCCACGGGCGGCACGCTGAAGGACCTTATGGATGCCGGCATAACCGAAATCCCGGTTCTCGACATCGATAATGTCACGGTAGGCCCCTACATCCGCAACACCATGGACGTGGACAAGAACTGGAACCGGGACACCGCGCTCATGGACATCTATCGCGTCATGCGTCCGGGCGAACCTCCGACCGTGGACGCCGCCAGTGCGCTCTTCGACACGCTCTTCATCGACAAGGAGCGCTATGATCTTTCAGCCGTCGGCCGCGTGAAGATGAACATGCGCCTTGACCTCGACGCCGAGGACACGGTGCGCACGCTTCGCACGGAAGACATCGTGGCATGTGTCAAGGCCCTGGTCGAACTGCGTGACGGCAAGGGCGAGATTGACGACATCGACCACCTCGGCAACCGCCGCGTCCGCTCGGTCGGCGAATTGATGGAAAACCAGTACCGCGTGGGCCTGCTCAGGATGGAGCGCGCGATCCGGGAACGCATGAGCAGCGTCGAGATCGACACCGTCATGCCGCAGGACCTGATCAACGCGAAACCCGCGGCGGCGGCAGTGCGCGAATTCTTCGGGTCATCGCAGCTGTCGCAGTTCATGGACCAGACGAACCCGCTCTCCGAGGTCACGCACAAGCGGCGCCTGTCGGCGCTCGGCCCGGGCGGCCTGACCCGCGAACGTGCGGGCTTCGAGGTGCGGGACGTTCATCCGACCCACTATGGCCGGATGTGCCCCATCGAGACGCCGGAAGGTCCGAACATCGGCCTGATCAACTCGCTTGCGACGTTTGCCCGCGTGAACAAGTACGGATTCATCGAGACGCCGTACCGCAAGGTCGAGAACGGCCAGGTCACGGACGAGGTCACCTACATGTCGGCGACCGAGGAAATGCGGCACGTTGTGGCGCAGGCCAACGCCAAGCTGGACAGCAAGGGCAGGTTCGAGAACGAGATGGTGAACACGCGGCGCGCCGGCGAGTACAGCCTGACTCCGACCGAGCAGGTGGACCAGATCGACGTCTCGCCCAAGCAGCTGGTGTCGGTCGCGGCCTCGCTGATCCCGTTCCTTGAGAACGACGATGCGAACCGGGCGCTCATGGGGTCGAACATGCAGCGCCAGGCCGTGCCGCTCCTTCAGGCGGAAGCGCCTCTCGTCGGTACCGGCATCGAGGAGGTCGTGGCGCGGGATTCGGGCGCTGCGATAATGGCGAGGCGCGCGGGCGTCATCGACCAGGTTGATGCGCAGCGGATCGTCGTTCGCGCCACCGAGGAACTGGAGCCGGGCGATCCCGGCGTCGACATCTACCGTCTGCGAAAGTTCCAGCGGTCGAACCAGAACACCTGCATCAACCAGCGCCCGCTGGTGAAGGTCGGAGACGGCGTCACCAAGGGCGAAGTGATTGCCGACGGTCCCTCGACCGAACTCGGCGAGCTTGCGCTCGGCAAGAACGTGGTTGTCGCCTTCATGCCGTGGAACGGATACAATTACGAGGATTCGATCCTGATTTCCGAGCGGATCGTGCGCGACGATGTCTTTACGTCGGTGCACATTGAGGAATTCGAGGTGTCCGCACGGGACACCAAGCTGGGGCCGGAGGAAATCACGCGCGACATTCCGAATGTCGGCGAGGAGGCGCTTCGGAACCTTGATGAGGCCGGCATCGTCTATATCGGCGCAGAGGTCGGCTCTGGAGACATCCTGGTAGGCAAGATCACGCCCAAGGGCGAAAGCCCGATGACGCCGGAAGAGAAGCTCTTGCGCGCCATTTTCGGCGAAAAGGCCTCCGACGTTCGTGACACGTCACTGCGGCTGCCCCCCGGCGATTTCGGGACCGTCGTCGAAGTCAGGGTCTTCAACCGCCACGGAGTCGAAAAGGACGAGCGGGCACTGCAGATCGAGCGCGAAGAAGTCGAGCGGCTTGCCCGCGACCGGGACGACGAGCTCGCGATTCTCGAGCGCAACACCTACGCGCGCCTCAAGGAAATGATCCTTGGCAAGATTGCGGCCAAGGGCCCCAAGGGCGTGAAGCCCCAGTCGAAGATCACCGAGGACCTGCTTGCGGAGCTGTCGCGTGGCCAATGGTGGCAACTGGCCATCGGCAACGAAAGGGTCGCGAAGGCCATCGAGGCGCTGAACGCGCAGTTCGATTCCCAGAAGGCCGCTCTCGACCACCGCTTCGAGGACAAGGTCGAAAAGGTTCGGCGTGGCGACGACCTGCCGCCGGGCGTGATGAAAATGGTCAAGGTCTTCGTCGCCGTGAAACGCAAGCTGCAGCCCGGAGACAAGGTCGCCGGACGCCATGGCAACAAGGGCGTGATCTCGAAGGTGGTCCCGATGGAGGACATGCCGTTCCTCGCGGACGGAACGCCCGTCGACTTCGTGCTGAATCCGCTCGGCGTGCCGTCGCGGATGAACGTGGGCCAGATCCTGGAGACTCACATGGGATGGGCCTCTCGCGGACTCGGCATCCAGATTGACGACGCGCTTCAGGAATACCGCCGCAAGGGCAACATGAAGCCTGTCCGGGACGCGATGAAGTTCGCCTATGGCGACGACGTCTTCAGCGAAGGCATCAAGGGCTTGAGCGAAGGGGACCTGATCCAGGTTGCCGAAAACGCAACCCGTGGCGTGCCAATTGCCACGCCAGTGTTTGACGGCGCGAAGGAAGCGGATGTCAACGATGCGCTGGTGCGGGCCGGATTCTCCGAAAGCGGACAGTCAGAACTCTACGATGGCCGGACCGGCGAGAAGTTCGCGCGGCCCGTGACCGTGGGCATCAAGTACCTGCTGAAGCTGCACCACCTCGTGGACGACAAGATTCACGCGCGGTCCACGGGTCCGTACAGTCTCGTCACGCAACAGCCGCTGGGCGGCAAGGCCCAGTTCGGCGGGCAGCGTTTCGGCGAGATGGAAGTGTGGGCGCTGGAGGCGTTTGGCGCCGCCTATACGCTCCAGGAGATGCTCACTGTCAAGTCGGACGACGTGGCAGGCCGGACCAAGGTCTACGAGTCGATCGTGAAGGGCGAAGACAACTTCGAGGCCGGCGTGCCTGAGAGCTTCAACGTGCTCGTGAAGGAGGTTCGGGGCCTCGGACTGAACATGGAACTCAGGGAAACTGTGGAGGAGGAAGGGTGAGGGAAATCCGCAGCAGGAATCGCTGCGGACGCGCCTTGCTCGGCGCTGTTACGGACTCCACGGCCAGCCTTTAGGGACAAGACATGAATCAGGAACTTACGACAAACCCGTTTAGCCCGCTTGCAACGCCTCAGACGTTCGACGAGATTCGCATATCTTTGGCGTCCCCCGAGCGGATCCTTTCCTGGTCCTACGGCGAAATCAAGAAGCCTGAGACCATCAACTACCGGACCTTCAAGCCCGAGCGCGACGGCCTTTTCTGCGCCCGCA